>NZ_JAGGQY010000048.1:0-44528 GCF_018613105.1 Bacillus sp. ISL-77 | reverse complement strand
ATCTACAGGAATGCTAACCTGCTTTGTTAGTACAATAAGAAAAAGGAATTGCTACCGCGACCCCATTTTAAATTAATACACGCGTTATTGTAAATGAAACTATTCACAACTTATAAAAGCGTCCGCTACTACGAATTGATTACATTATAAAATAAGGTCCGCAATCATTGGGCTAAAGATTTACACAGCTAATCTTCGGCTGCAAGGTTCATAAAATATGAATTTTTTTATTTTTTTAAGTCATCCTACTTATATATAGGAGGCGAAATAATGGAAAAACGTCAAGAATCTGTCATCGCCGTCCGTAAGAATGGAGATGACGATATTATTGAATTAAAGTTGTCAAACGGTCAAGTTGTTGATTACAAAGAAGCACAACAGATGGCAAAAAGTGGGATGATTGTAAACGTCAATGTTTTCAAGGGTGGCGATGGAGAGGAACATCTTCGGAGCAATCCGGACGGTGATCCGACCAACAACCTTGATAATCTCCCTCAGTTCTGACGGAAATATTAAAAATGAGTCTTTTAGTAACGGGTTCTGTTATGAAGTACAAAATTCCAATTAGCGGTTAAAATCACGGGAGAATTAACAATTAGGATTAACAAGAAAATTAACAAAATAATCGGCATATAAAAATATGCTCAGGGCATATAAACTCTGAGCATTTTTCTATATTTTGGCTTATTGAATTATAGCACCCGATAGTTTAAGTACAAATATTTCACAATCTTGTTGCCGGAGCCTCTTCCACATAATTTCCATTTTTTTATAAGGGATATAGTTATTAGACCGTCATTTTTATTTACTTACCAATTATCCAAAAGAAATTATTGATCAAACTAGACTACACCTTTAATACAATAAATAAAGCCGCCTAATATGGCGGCTGTCGGTAAGTAGAAATTACTATTTAGTGTTTTGTAGTGCATCATAACCTTCTTCACCAGTGCGTATTTTAATAACATTGGCGATTTCATATACAAAAATTTTCCCGTCACCTGGCTGTCCGGTATTTAACACTTTTCGTGCCGTATCAATTACTAACTGTACAGGAACCTTGCAAACCACGATTTCAACCTTTATCCGTTCGTACATATTAACATCGAATTTCCTGCCCCGGTATGTTTCGGTATACCCTTTTTGAAAACCTGCACCCAGAGCATGGGTTACTGTAATTCCACTCACTTCGATTTGAGCCAGGGCTTGTTTCAATTCTTCAAATTTTGTTGGACGTGTAATAATTTCAATTTTTGTTAGAACTTCGCTCATACGATCACCCTTTTAGGAAAATTATGCTTCGTGATAGGCTTTTTCTCCATGCAGTGTAATATCTAATCCGAGAGATTCTTCATGTTCATTTGCCCGGACAGGGACGAAGACTTTTACAACTTTAATAATTATATATGATACTATCCCAACAAATAGATATGTTGCAACAATTGCAATTAACTGCTTTAATACTAAGCTTGGATCTCCATAAAATAATCCATCTGCTCCGGCTGCATTCACGGATTTTGTGGCAAACAAACCAGTCGCAATTCCACCCCATGTTCCGCCGATTCCATGCAATCCAAACGCATCTAGAGCATCATCATATCCGAATTTTTCTTTTACCCAGAAGACTCCCCAATAACAAATCGAACCTCCAAGGAATCCAATAAGAATAGCGGAAGCCGGTGTAACAAATCCTGCAGAAGGGGTGATCGCAACAAGTCCTGCCACTGCACCTGAGATAGCTCCAAGCATCGTAGGTTTTTTATTTATCAGCCATTCTATTACTAACCAGCCAATGATTCCAGCTGCAGCTGCCGTATTCGTATTGATAAATGCGTACATCGCCACATCATTAAGGGTTAAAGCACTCCCAACATTAAAGCCAAACCATCCAAACCAGACTAAGGCTCCTCCCAAAATTGTAAGTGGCAGGTTGTGAGGAGTCGTGGTGACAGCATCTTTTCTTTTCCCAAGAACGATCGCAAGCACCAGTCCGGTAACACCGGATGTAATATGCACGACGTTTCCTCCGGCAAAATCGAGTGCTCCGAGATTACGAATCCATCCTCCTACTCCCCAAACCCAGTGGGCTACAGGAGAGTATACCAAAATGGACCATATGACTGTGAAGATAGCAAATGCAGAGAAACGCATACGCTCTGCGAAGGCACCTGAAATAAGCGCTGCCGTTAAAACGGCAAAGGTTAGCTGGTACATCATAAACAGATTATGAGGAATTGTTGCACTGTAATCATTATTAGGTTTAAAGGTTACACCTTTTAATCCCACCCAATCGAGACCACCAATAAATGGATTTCCATGCGTTGAAAAAGCAAGTGAATAACCAAATAGAATCCAAATAATAGAAACAATTGCAATTGAGCCAAAGCTGTACATCGCAGTGCTTAACACGTTTTTACTTTTTACCATTCCTCCATAAAAAAGAGCAATTCCGGGTGTCATAATCCAAACGAGAATCGTTGATAAAAACATAAATACTGTATCCGCCATCTGCATGTTTTTCATCTCCTTAGTAAAATCTTTATGTCAGGTTTTATAACATGTCTTTGTTAATAAAGATATCATATTACACAACCTCTTAATTTTCAACAAAATTTTTAGATAATTCTCATTGTTAAATTCATACATGCTAGGTTATGTAACATTGACAGTAATATTCAGGAACCGAACAATGCATCTGATTGTTAACCCAGTGTATTAATTGAGTGGACCAAATGTTTTTTTAGACAAATGGGGGATCTTTTTTATTCTCTTCATTACCATTCCCACAAATTTTACATACCTGTTCCATATGCCACACTCCTAAATTACATTTATATTGATATTTTTTCCTATCCCCTCCTTTTTAATCGTTTATATCAATAACATCTATTAATAATAAAAAAGCCCAATGAATAAATCATTGAACTTTTGCATTAATTAATATGGTATCAATCCTTTAAATGAAACGGAACAGTTGAAACCACCACATCTTTTCTATTCAAAAGTATTAAACGGATACGAAATGCTGATTGATTGTGTAAAAGACGGTGCCACCACTTATGGGTAATAAATTCAGGTAATAGCACCGTTAATTTCTTCTCATGTTTATAATGGTGGTCAATCCGCTCTATAAATTCAATTAATGGCTTAACTAATGTTCGATAACGTGAGGTAACTACAAATAATCGAACATCTGGATTCCATTCTTCCCTTCTTTCTTCCATTTTTTTAGCATCTTCAGAAGAAAAGGCTACATAAAAAGCTACAACATTTGGAGTAAGTGATTTTGCATATGAAATTGTCGAGACAACCACCTTATGAATACCGGCAACAGGTATAATTATTATTGTATCGGTACTTTGAATAGGCTCGGCTAAATCAAATTTTAATTGTTTGCCTACACTGTCGTAATGTTTACTAATTTTTGTAATTCCCATAACATTATAGGAGTTATAACAACAACAATTCAAGCGCCTTCTTCAAATTTGGTAATACTGAATATAATTACAACAAAGAAAGTTACTACGGCACCTATTCCATTAATAATTGCTTTCCTTTGCTATCCTTGTGATTTATCTCTACGCCATTTCAAGACAAGACCTATTTGTGCCATCATAACTTTGTTTTGTCATTTTTTAACATTCGCCCCAAAAGAAATAATTTTCATCTAGCCAATTAATATTTTTTCTTCTGCATATCTTACCTTGGCTTCTTTTCGTGTATTCAAAAGTGCAAAAGCCATGGTTAAAGGTCCTAGTCTTCCAATAAACATCATAAGAGTAATCAATAATCTTCCTACTGGCGATAGATCAGCTGTTAAACCTGCTGATAACCCAACCGTACCAAAGGCAGAAATGGTTTCGAAGAGAATTAAACTCATGTCTGCATCTTCTGTATATGCCAATAAGAAGAAAATCGTAAAAATAAAGATAATAGCAGCAACGACGATCGATAGTGCTTTATTAACCAATCGCCATGAAATTCTTCTTTTAAAAATATTCACATCGTCTCGATTTGAAATCACAGTCCAAAAGGCAAAAATGATAATAGCATAGGTAGTTACTTTAATCCCCCCACCAGTAGAACCGGATGATGCTCCGATAAACATTAATGCCATCATAAACACAAGAGATGATGTGGTCATTTGGGTAATATCAATCGTATTAAAACCTGCAGTACGCGGGACGACTCCTTGGAAATAGGATGCCCACAGTTTATCTCCTAACGGAAAGTTTCCGATGGTCGCAGGATTATTAAATTCTGTGCTCAATATCACTAAAAACCCTACAATATTTAAGATAAGAGACATCAATAAAGCAACTTTAGAATGCAAGGATAATTTGCATAAAGATTTTTTATAGAAAAGATCGAGAATGACAGTAAATCCAATACCACCTGTAATAAAAAGGAGTGTAATTACAATGTTTACTGTTGGATCGCCTACCCATTTACTTAAACTATCAGGTTCAAGTCCAAAACCAGCATTATTAAAAGCGGAAATAGAATGAAAAATGCCGTAGTATATGGCTTTCTTCCAAGGCATCTCAAAAGACCAGTTTATCGCCAAAATGATTGCACCAAGCAGCTCAACAATAAAAGTAATGAGAATGATCCGCTTCACTAGGTTGACTACTCCTGAAAGAGAAAATACATTTAATGAATCTTGCAATAACAAACGTTCCTTTAATCCAATCTTTTTTCCTAAGATTATAAACATAAATGTTCCCGTGGTCATAAACCCCCAACCGCCAATTTGAATTAAACATAGAAGAACAATTTCTCCAAATAAAGTAAAGGTTGTTCCCGTATCCACAACAGCCAGCCCTGTAACACAGACAGCAGACGTTGCCTCAAATAAAGCATCGATGAAGTTAAGTCCACGTCCCTCTTCATAGGTAGCAATTGGCAGCATAAAAAAAAAAGTCCCCAATAATATTAGACTACCGAAACCCAAAACAAGGATTTGGGCAGGATGCTTTTGGTTTCTTTTTAGAATAAAAATTATCATGCCAAAAACAATACATAGAAATTCTCTTTTTAGGATTCGCCCTACTGTAATTGTTTATGAATGTAAAATAGAAAACTAAACATTAAACTAAAAATAAAGGCGATGTCTTCTCCAAGCATCGCACATTACTATTATCTATTTCTTCTTCTAGATAATATAACATGAGAATATTTTTAATTATTAATGTAAATCTTCTAATTTCACTAGTTGGTCAGTAATTTGATTGTATTCGTGCTCAGCTACTTCGTTAGAGATAATTTCTTCTTTGTTCAGTTTTTCGATGGCTTCGTGTTGTGCGTATAATGCGTGTTTTTGTAAGATGGTTTGTTCTTTTTCTTTTAGTCCTGGATACTTCTCAAAAAGTTTCTCTATTTTGTTCTGCAATGCAGTTAGTTCTTGTTCATATTGTGTAATGATCTCTTTGGCTGCGGTTTCCGTAATTAATAATTTTTTTCTAACTGTTTGTATTTCCGTTATGGCTGTTTCAAATCGGTGTCCCCTAGCTATTATTTCTTCATATTCCTTAAATGCTTCTTCTTTTCTATTAACCCCTAAGAGGGATAATAGCGGTTTTATAGATAGTCCTTGAACCACCAATGAGAACAATACCACACTAAAAGCTATAATCAAGATTTCCTCCCGTCCCGTAAAATCACGAGGAAGACTTAAAACAAGAGCAATGGATAAAGACCCCTTAAGACCTCCCCAGTTGATAACGTGCTTCCAGGAAGTTGGAAAATTCTTGGTAAATAATAGACTTGCATAGACTGCAATACTTCTTGCAATAAGCACAATCAATAAGGCAAAAAATACTAAGCTCCATTTGTCCGCTAAGTTAATGTTGGTTATTTCCAATCCTACCATTAGAAATACGATTGAATTGGCTAGCAGTGCAGTAACTTCCCAAAAATTATTAATATTTAACTTCGTCGTCGGACTCATGCCAATTTTTGCTCCGTAATTTCCAAAAATCAGGGCAGCAACAACAACAGCAATGACACCAGAGGCATGAACCGCTTCAGCTAGTAAGAATGAACCGTAAAATAAAATAATACTAAAGATAATTTCTAACGGATAATCGTCGAAGTATTTGGTTAATTGTGAGAACGCATAACCAAGTGCACCACCAATGATGAGCCCAAATGTGATTACCTTAATAAATTCCCATAATCCATAGCCAACACCTACAACTCCAAGGTCAAGATATATAAGTAAATAAAAAGCGGAAATTTTAAAAAGGACAACCGCAAGTCCATCATTAAATAAACTTTCTCCTTCAATAACAGTTGCCAGCCTTTTATTTACCCCGACACTTTTAAAAATTGATATAACGCTTACAGGATCAGTAGCACTCATTAAAGCAGCAAAAACAAACGCTGTAGGAATCGAAAAACCTAAAAGCCATATCGTAGAAAAACCGACAATGAGAAAGGATAAAAGAGTTGCTCCAAAAGCTAGAGCTAGAATGGGTTCTTTATTCTCCTTTAAATGGGAAAAAGGCAGCTTTAAAGCCGCTTCACCTAATAAAGCAGGCAAGAACAGCGTAATGATGACAAAGTTGAAAACTTCACCTTCTGTAATCAAACCCTTTAATGGCTCTAAAGCAGGAATGTTTACAAGACCAATAATAGTCCCAACAATTACCAATGCAATTGGGTAAGGTTGCTTTAATTTTTTGGCGATGGCAGTAATACCAGCTGCAATCATAACTAATATAAGTCCAAGTTCGAAAATATGGTGTAGCTCTAGGTCATTCACTTTTTATAAAACCTCCTTTTAAGTTCCTAGTATTCCTTATGAGAGTATTTCGTATCATCAATTTTTCGATTTAAACAAAATAAATAGCACCATTCTTACAATTGATGGTGCCTGTCTTTATAAATGCTTAACAGTACGGTTTTTGGTTGTTTTTTAAATAAAAAACTGTAGCTTATTCCACTAACCTGCCCCGTTAGCACAATAAGAAAAAGCCACCAAGGATGGCAGCTGATTGTTCAACTCAAGCACCCGTTACTTTAAGTACAATTCTTCACAAACTCAATATCTATAAACAAGAAAATGCATTACCCTTGGAGTAATGCATCAAAAAGTAAGAAAGATTGAATTTTACTATTTTTACCCACCTATTTCACGCCATTATAAAATTTAATTAATAGGTTCAAAATTTTTCAATTTACTAAGGCGATGGCTTATTAAGTAAATAACAAAGTAAATGGGGAAAGAATAAAATTCATTCCAATTAGTTGAGACATAAAGACCTAACCATTTAAAAAGGGCTCTCCAATGAATGCGCTTCCTACTGCAAAAATTCCTCCTTTAAGAATAGGAGATACATGCGGCTTAAGTTGAATAAGAAACATAATTGAGACAGGTATAAGCACAAAATCCCAAGGAACGTAAGAAGGAATAGTTGGAAAAACTTTCCCCGTATAATACCACTTTCCATATTGCACTCCTAAAAAATCAAGCCATGAAGAAACAAGTGCAGCAAAACAACCAACAAATAAAAGACGGTTTGTACTCTCTTTCTTACGAAACTTGACCCATATGAGTAAAGGTATGATTGTAAAAGCCAGTGATACAAAAAAATCCCAATGTAAAAAGGTATTTTTTAACCAATAATCAAAATAACCCCTTCTTGCTTCGGTAACTTTATTATGAAATTCCCCCATCTTATTTATTTTTTCTGGATCTTGTAAAGTTTTATAATCCCAGGCTAATTACCATTCCATTGGAATTTTTAATCTTTTGTGGTTGGAATTAGAAAATCTATTTTCCTTTGTTCTATTAGTTGAAAACGAGTAAGATGCACCATAACCAAAAAGCTATCCTTTATGTAATCATTCACAAAAAGAATAGCCTTTTTTAAATAGAACATCATTGGCCCGTGTTACTTAATCGTTCCCATCCCGCCAATGGTTACACGTACTTTGACGTTTACATCAGCCTTCGAAAAGGCTTTCCCCCATTGATTTTGGACTTTTTTCCACTCTGGATACGTATAGGCTCTTGCATAAATCCCAAATCCAAACGGGTCAATGGAGGCGGTTTGCGTTTTCTTTATTAAGCGCTCGAAATCTGCTTGCAGTTTCGTTTCTATACTCTTTTGCAGTTTCGCTGTGTCCTTCCTTACATTGAATGGAAAAAGCCGTTCTGTAATGGCAATTCTCATTCTTACGTCTGTGTCAAAAATAAAATGACCGTCATACCTTACCTTTGTTTTTACCTTGACGTTCGGCGTACTAAAGCTGATCCAATGTTTATCCCGTCCATTCGATTCCAAAGGGACTGAAATGGTAAATGGGAAATCACCTTTTGTTTTATTCTGCAGGATGCGTAATAATTTGTTTTCATGTGGTTTTATGCTTAACTTATATCTGCTCTGTTCATCTAGCAGAGCCGTGCCGGTCAACATGATTTTGTGGTCTTTTTTCATTTCGGTGATGCTTGCTGTCATCCCTTTTTCCGTCGTTTGCTCATGAAATTCTTGAATGGTGGTTTTTACAGTGACATTTCTTCTGTATGCCGTATCCACTAAATTTGCCAAATACAAAGGTAGACGCGGCTTGTCTTTTGGCCTAAAAAAAATGACGTCCGAAACAGGCCCATCTACGGAGACAACTCGTGTGGTTACCGTATTTTTGGGGTCCCGATAAAAGGGATCGATATAATTGATCCAATTTTTTCGTTTAAGCAGCTTTTTTCCGATTAAGATTAATTGCGTTTTGCTTCCCGATGTCAAAGCCATTACCGTCATATCAAAAAGTTCCCTGGAATTTCGAATCGTAACAGCTTTCACTTCGACTTTCTCCTCTTTTACCTTTGCTTCTTTATTAAACACCGGACTGGACATGTACACCACTAAATGATCATCCTCATCCAGGTCTAAACCTAGTATAAGTGACAGAGTGACATCTTCAACATTTATTTGGTCCACGCATCCGGTCATCATCATAGCCAAGAGCGATAGGCAAAGTAGTATCTTCCTTTTCAATGGCTTACCCTCCGACGGAACTTTTCATATATCCAGCTATAGATCCATAAAAAGGGAGGAGCTATGAATGCCAATTGCAGCCCTCCTTTGGCAACCATTAGCTGCCACTTTTCCGATTCAATCCAAGTAGGATCACGCCAAAAGACCAATCCAATAATGATCAATAATAAAATAATGACGTGCTGGCTGTGATCCTGTTTTCCCAGCAATTGACTAGAACAAAAGGCAGTAATGAATACACAAGGTATCCAGGCTGTGGAAACAACAATCAGATAAACAGCCAATAAAACCATGTCAAAACGCTCCAAAAAACGAAATTCAATTAGTTTAAGCAAATTCAGGACGGGTTGATTAAATTCGATAATCCCATCGGGACTAAAATAGGCAAAGCAGGCAATCGTCACTAAAACATAAAACAACATCGTTAAGGTGTTCGCAATCGTGATTCCGAGAACCGCATGCTGCTTTTTTTGCAAAAAGGGGTACAGGAAGAACGCGACTTCAAATCCCAAAAAGGAAAAAACAGTGGTCGGCACAGCGGATAATACTGGTCTCCACCCTTCTTTAAGCACCGGAAGAAAGTGCAGCCAATTTCCGTCCCTTAGCGGTATCAGGAAAAACAAAGGAATCCAAATGACCATGTAAAAAGACAGCTCGGAGTATCTTGCTAAAACGCGAACCCCGTTACGGGCTACAAAAAAAGTAGGAACCGAAAATAACAGTAAAATGATATAATTAGGGGTTTTAGGCAGGAACCATGCTTTGATATATAGACTGCCATTCACAAGAATGGCCCAAGCGTAAAAAGCAAAGTACACCATGTAAACGATGACGACTGCTTTTCCCACAATTTTTCCGAATAAACGGATAAGAATTTCGATAAGGGTTTCATCAGGATATTTTTCGCACGTTTTAACCAAAAAAATGCTGGCAGCGGCAGAGAAAAACCAGCCAATCAGGATAGCGATCCACCCGTCGGTACCTGCTTTTTCCGCAAGTATACGTGGGAGGGATAGGACCCCAGTTCCCACCTGTGTTCCATTAATCAAAAAAATATATTGCATGAGAGTGATTTCGTTATAGGCATATTTTTTCATCGTTTCACCTTTTAGTGCGATTTCTCCCTTGTCGAATAGTTGGAATAGCTCCTGTGCCTTTAGGGCGGCTTTTCATTGTCCATAAAGGGAAGCGCAGAAACGCATCCTTCATATCGGCAAATCGGAAAGGAGCCAGAGGAGTTCCATAAGGCGTGCCTAGTGATTCAAGACTAATCAGGTGGCCGACTATGGTCATCCATCCGATGACAATCCCTACAATTCCAAACATGGCAGCGGATAGCATCATAGGAAATCTTAACAGTCTGATGGATGAACTCATATCATAATTAGGGATGTTATAAGAAGCGATGGCTGTAACGGCAACGACTATGATCATAATGTTGCTGACAATTCCCACCTGCACAGCCGCCTGGCCAATGATAATGCCGCCAACAATGCCAATGGTCTGACCGATTGGAGTCGGCAGCCTTAATGCAGCTTCCCTCATCAATTCCAGGATCATTTCCATAATCACAGCTTCCATTACGGGTGGGAACGGAACTTGAATCCTTGATTCTGCAATCGTAAGCAAAAGCTCCATCGGGATGACTTCAAAATTATAGGAAATAAAGGCAACGTAAGTGGCAGGCAAAAATAAGGCAATCATAAAGGCTATAAAACGCATGACTCGGATAAAGGAAGAAACTAACCAACGGGTACCGTAATCATCCACAGCCTGAAAAAAGGACATAAAGTTTGCCGGAGCAATCAATACGTTCGGAGAATGATCCATAATAATCACAAATCTTCCCTGAAGAATATGGGATACAGCTGTATCTGGTCTTTCCGTCAACATCATTTGCGGAAACGGTGAATAGGGATTATCTTCAATGAACTCGATAAGTTCGCCGGTATTAATGACCGCGTCTACTGTAATATTTTGAATCCGCGTTTCCAGTTCTCTTAGTACGTCTTTAGAAGCTACATCTCTCAAATATAAAAGGGAAACCTTTGTTTTCCCTCGAATACCGACGGTCATCTCTTTTAAGATTAATTCCTGATGGGGAATATACCTGCGGATTAGGGCAATATTTTGACTCCCTGTTTCTACAAATCCTTGATTAGCACCTTTTAGAGATATTTCATTTTGAGGATTATTAGGCTGTCTTTGCGGCCACCCTTTTGTATCTAATTGATAACCGGTGATTTGCCCGTTTATCAATAAAACGCTATCTCCTCCTAGAATCGCATTTTCGATTTGCCCCCACGTATAGACCATTTCGATTTCTCCTATTGTGACTGGCAGTTCCTTATTAGGATCGAAGGAACTATGCATCAATGGCTTTAGAACATAATTATGGATTGCATCTTTATCCGTCAAACCGGACAAGTACGCCAAAGCGGCCTCCGTTTTACTCGGGGCGATGAGAAAGCGACGAATCACTAAATCCGGTGCTTGAGAAAATAGCAGTTGGAGATTCTCTGTATTTTGGGATAAATCAGAGTCCAGGACATCATCTTCCATATTTTTTTTCTGAAGATTAGAATTATAGCTTGTGTGATGGAACCGAGAAGAGCGCTTTCCTCTTAAAAACTTCAGAAAATAAAACATCAACTCCGTCCCTTTCTGCATTTGCTATAAATTATGTTTTTAGTATGCCTTGTCTAAGGAAAAATATTCTAATCCTTCCCCTGATTCATCATTCAAGAACAACAGTGAGCAGTTGACAAGTCTACTATTTTAAACCGCAAACAGAACAGCTATTGGTTTTATTCTAACCATCAATTAGAAGCATGGTTTGTCTGATAAGAGAGAAATAAAAGGCTTATATGACTATTTAACTATCTCTTCAAAACTATATATTGGATTAAATTTTCTTCCTTATTTCGGCATAAAAATACCCCTACAATGATAGACAGTATCGGCTTTTTTTTTTACCGTGTCTACACTAGAGGATATATCACGGAGACAGCTCCAAACTGTAACTCTTGCACCCGTTACTTTAAGTTATCATGAACGAAACTAGCTCCTTACTCGTAACACCGTAGGTTAATTTGGTTACACTGTTTACTGGAAAAACAAACCAAATCAGAGCTACATTACGAAAGGAGCTAGCTATTATGAAGGATACCATTAAATATGTAGGTTTAGACGTTTCAAAGGAAAAAATTGCAGTATTTTTGGGCAGTTATTGTTATTAAGTGCCTCAATCTTATTTGCTTGGTTCTCTTCTGCAAATCCCTATTTTATCCTTTCCATTTATATGTTTGCTAGCGTTGGCTTTACGGCAATTTCTTCGAGTATTTCGAACGAGATAACAAGGATCTTGCCAATCAATCAAATTGGTTCGGGGATAGGAATCGTCCAATTAATGCAATTTTTCGGTGCGGGTCTCGGAGTGACTATTTCTGGATTACTCATAACCATTCAAGAAGGTTTATCTTTGGAAATGGTTTATCGAAATATTTTTATATGCTTCTCGATTGTTAACATTATGACTGGTTTCATATACGGCTTCTATCTTCGTAAAGCTAGGTTAAAGGAGCAAAGTTAAATTCTTCATCGCTTGAATAGAAATAGGACGTCCATAATAGGTTTCCACCACTCTTAAAAGGGATTTTAATAATGATACTTTAAGTTTCTGTTAATAAATTAAGCTACTTGCTAAAAAAGGTTCAAATTCAGATAAAAGGGGGCATTTATTTGTTGGTTAAAGGTAATAAAGTAATATTTGAGTCAAAAATTTATGTAATTCATTGGATATACGATAGCGGTTACTCCGAAATTAAAAATGATAATCATATTAAGTTAGTTAAACTTTCAGACCTTACTACACAATAATAAGCTTTTATCCCTGATTTGGGATTCATCCAGCACTCTTCCAAGGGGTGCTGTTTTATTTCCAAAGAAGGTCAATAAAATAATTTTTTCTGTTGTGATCCATTTCATATTGAACTAACCTCACCCGGTAGTGGAACAAGAAAAAGAGCTGCCGCAGCAACCCTTTTTTACACTAAAGCCACCGTTAACTATTTTTTCACAAACTTATACATTTTGGTTTTATTCATTACTCGAATGCTTCCCCGTTTGCGACATAAATAAAAAGCTACCCTATTGGCAGCTAGATCTATAAAAGGAAAGCACTTTATAGTTTAACAAGAGTTCTTCCACGTACTTAAATTTTAGATTAGAAGGTTAAAATAACTTTGCCTTGTGAGTGTCCAGTAGAAACTTTTATTAATGCTTTGTTAATGTCATTAAAATTATAAATTGAATCAATAGAGGGCGTGATATTTTCTTTTTCAACAAGATTAGTGATTCTTTGTAATTGACTGCCATTGGCGTGTACGAATAAAAAGTGATATTCATTTTTATGTTTACGTGCTAAAAAATCTACACGAGCACCCACTAAACCAAACAATAATTTTTTCCACATTGGAAAATTATTGTCAACCGCAAACCGATAATTAGGTACGGCTTTTAATGATACTAACTTTCCTTGAGGTTTTAAGATACCAAGTTCTGCTTTTATCTCTTTTGCTCCCAAGGTGTCGATAACATAATCTATATCAGATAAAATGTTGGCATAGTTTTCCTCATGATAATTTATGAATCTATCAGCGCCAATCGACAGTGTACGTGATCTACCTCTTTCACTGCCGCTTGTTATAACATATAACCCCATTGATTTGGCGATGGGGATTGCCATAGCACCAAAGCCACCAGTTCCTCCAGGGATAAATAACTTTTTGTTAGGCTGAGCATTGAGTACGTCATTTAATGCTTGATAAGCAGTCAAAGCTGTGAGAGGAACAGCGGCTGCTTCAATAAAGGATAGATTTTTAGGCATTAAGGCTATAGCATCTTCATTGACGACCGCATATTCAGCAAAAGCTCCAATTTGATTAACTGGCAACCTCGTATAAATGTGGTCACCAACGTGGAAGTTCTCAACATCTTTTCCAACAGCCTCAATAACGCCAGATAGTTCATTTCCTAAAGTTAATGGTAAATCATAATCAGATATCATTCGAATACTTCCATTTAAAATAAGGATATCTAATGGATTAACACCTGCTGCTTTTACTTTAACGAGTACCTCCCGGCTATTAATTTCTGGTATTTTAACATCATTCAATTCCACTTGAACTTCTTTTGAATATTTCTGCATTTGAGCAGCTCTCATTTTTTCATCCTCTTCCTTTACAATGTTTTGGTGGCTTTTCATGAAATGCAATCTCTAGCGTTGAATGTAGGTGACTCAAAACAAAAACCAGTGCTTGAAGGGTATAGCCCAAGAATGCACTAAACGCCTGCAAATACACGTAATTCATGCGTCAAGCACTGATTTTCAGGTTGAGCCAAAAAACGGCACAAACTTTTATTATATTAATTACCAAGACAGCTGTTTCCCACAATTTCTTTTTCTGATGAAAGAATGGCGTACAATTTTTCAGTTGTACGCCATTCTTCATTCTATAAGCTATACTTACCCCTCTTGATCCCTTCATGGAAAGAGCTTTAAGTAAGACAAGACTCATCTACGAGAACGACCATTCTAAAAAACACAAAAGAATGATCCCTTCATGGAGAGAGCTTAAGCAAGGAAAGACTCATATACGAGAACGATCATTCTAAAAAACACAAAAGAATGATCCCTTCATGGAGAGAGCTTAAGCAAGGAAAGACTCATATACGAGAACGATCATTCTAAAAAATGCATAAGCAATGATATATTCTTAGGAGTAAGCTTTACTACAGCTCAGACTTACTCATATAGGAACTATAATTCTAAGAATAAAATAATTATTTATCTAAAAGTTTTATGGATAAATTGGCTATACGGTGTAGTTTTTCTTTGGGAATGGAGGTTCTTGTCATTACCCTTAACCCAACACAAACAGTATGCAGATGTTCCGCCAGTTCGCCGGCATCGTAATCTGAGGTAAATTCTCCCTCCTCCTGCCCCCACAGAATAATATCCTTGAATAGCTGCTCTGATAGTGTGAACGATTCAGTGGACTTTGAATCCACATCGGCATCGCGCATTGCCAATTCCACCGCCGAATTCACCATTAAACAGCCTGAAGGCGAGTTCTCTTCACCATTTATCATGAAACTAAAAATAAACTGAAGAGCCTCCGCTGCAGTCTTGGATCGTTTAACTTCTCCCGTAAGCTCAGCACTGACTTTATCGCGAAATCGATCCATTGCTTTCAAAAACAGCGTATGTTTGTCGCCAAATGTGTCATACAAACTTCTGCGATGGATTCCCATATACTCGACCAGATCGGTCAAGGATGTCTTCTCATAACCTTGTGCCCAAAAGAGCTTCATCGCCTTGTCTAATACTACGTTCTCTTCGAATTCTTTACTTCTTGCCATACTATTTTCCTCCTCCCATCGTCAATATAACATATTGAGAACGATCGGTAAAGAAAATAAATCCTTTCCACATAAATGCTTGTTATAAAAAGAATACCTAGTAAAATGATTAAAAAATCGTTTTGAGATCTCCCCAACGTTATCGAGGAAAAAATGACAAATACGACATAAATAGGCAGGACGATATGATACATTAAACGAAAAAACATAAGTTTCTCTCCAATTCACTTATCTAATGGTTATCCAACTCATTATACACAATTTTCCGTTCAAAAAACCTCACTCTTAGCGTACCTTTACAAATAAAAAAGACTGTCCTGTTGTGTTTAAGGACGGTCTAAGAAACAAAGTTATTCGCTATTAAATCCCAGGAGTAATATTAAATCCCCTTCCGAGATATATGACCAGTTTTTAAGAAGCAATATTTGGATGAATCTTTTAAAAAATGGTTTGATGGTCCCGAAGATCCCAACTATGTGTTTCTCGAAATTAAACCTGAAACGGTCCGCATTCTGAATCTAGATGGCGAACCACCACAAGAATTTACCCTATAGTTGGTCATAAAAAAACACTATGGGAAGATACTTGTCAGCTTAAAGGTGACTTGTACTTGTCATAGCGTTTTTTTAACTTACTTCCATTACTGCTTCAGCTGATTTAATTCTAGTATACATTCTTGGACAAGAGTAACTGCCTGGCTCATTGCCGCCCCACCGCCAAAGGCAGCAGTCACTCCGATTGCTTCAAGTATTTCTTGCTCCGAGCAACCTTGATCCTGTATTAATGTTTTTACATAATCTTCCTATAAACGTACTAATAGCAAAAGAGTGAGTCCTTATCTGACAGTAATGACACTTTATACGACAGTAACAACGGCCTATCCGACACTACACACTGCCCCATCCGATACTAATATCTCCTTATCCCATCACAAGGCCGCCATCGACAAACAATGTTTGTCCGGTCATAAATTGACTCCATTCGGAGGCCAGAAACATAACAGGTCCTGCAATATCTTCAGGAGCCGCAAGTCGTCGCAGAGGTGTTTGTGCTATAATCATTTCCTTAACTTCTTCTTTCGTATGTTTACTGGCATCTGTTGGGTAAACAAGTCCCGGCGCAACACAATTGACCCTGATTCCAAAAGAACCAAGCTCCACCGCCAAATTGCGGGTGTAGCCCGTCAGTGCGGTTTTCGCCGTATTATATTCGTGATAGGGAACAATTGGTCTTACCACTAGGTTGCTGGTCACATTGATGATGCTGCCCTGGCTTTGTTTTTTCATCACAGGAAGTACAGCCTGACACACATAATGGGTTGATCTTAATGCTCCATCAAGCTGGGCTTGATAGTCCTCCCATTTAACCTCCCAGGCCAGCTTCCGCTGATCCGGATCAAAGACATACGGTTTGAAAGCATTGTTTACGACAACGTCTATTTTTCCTGCTTCCAATACAACTTGGTCGATCATTTGATTAACAGCCGTTTCGGAAGTGACATCTGCCTGGATGGCCCAGGCATCCCCCCCTAGTTCGATACAAGCGGATGCCACTTGTTCAGCGGCCGTATGATTTTGCAGATAATTAACGATGACAAAGGCCCCTTCCTTTGCAAAGGCACGGGCAATGGCAGCACCGATGCCGCGGCTGGCTCCTGTAACAAGTACGGTCTTTCCTTCAAACTTTTTCATTTTCGGCCTCCATTACTTCTTTGGAATCAATTCCTCCGTCACGACCTCCTCCAATTTAAGTCGGTTTTGGATTAATCCCAATTTCTGATAGGTATCTGCCCCTTGCTGTAGGACATTGACATCCATAGTCCCTAAACCTTTTTCATTCGTTTCTTCAGAAACACTTGAAGCATTTCGCAATTTAATAATTTGTAAATTCTGTTGTTCATCTTTTCCATCAATTGCATACTTCATCGCTAGAGAGGCGGCTTCTTCTGGATTTTCAATCATCCACTCGGCACTATTGCGATAAGCCTCTAAAAACTTTTTCAGCTCGTCTTTCTTCTCTTGATATGTTTTTTCTGTAACCACAAATACGTCACTTGGAACATTTAAATAATCTTTTACATCCATGACATTGACGTCACCCAAACCTTTTTGTTTGCCAATCACCAAGCCCGTATCAGTTGCGGCTGTGGCATCCACCTGCCCCTGCATTAACGGAGCAAAATTCAACAGACCAGTTTCGACAATTTTGACATCTTTTTCAGATAGACCGACCTGATGTAAAAGAACGAGTAAATTTTGACGGGTTCCGCTTGTTAAGCTATATACCCCAATGGTTTTCCCTTTTAAATCTTCCGGTTTGGTAATGTTTTTTTCCTTCAGTGATACGATATTGAACACATTTTGCGGATAGATATTATAAATTACACGCAGCTTTTCACCTTTATCCAGTGCAAAGAACAGGGATCCCGGGTCTGTAAACGCAATATCTGCCTGGCCCGAGAGAATATTCTTGATCGCATCTCCGCCGCCGGCGCCAGGAATCACCTCCACTTTTAATCCTTTATCCTTATAAAAACCTTTTTTCTCATCCACTAATAAATTGGTTTGCTCGGTAATCGGCTTGCTCCAGTTGGCTACACGAATCGTTTTCAGCTGTTTTTCGCCAGATGCCTTGCTAGTTTTTTCTTGCTCCTTTGTCCCGCATGCTGCTGTAAATGCTAAAACACATGCCAATAAAATTGTTAAAATAACTTTTGTTTTCATTTTTCTGTCTCCTTTATATAGCGTCTTACCCATTTCTTTTCCAGTAAATATACAACCTGATAAAGCACCATTCCGATAATGGTTAATAAGATCAATACAGCAAACATCAATGGTGTATCCATCATTCCCTGGGAAGCAATAATCAACGCACCCAACCCGTCACTGCCGCCAACGAATTCTCCTACCACGGCTCCAACGATGGCTAATACCACGGCTACGCGAAAACCGGCAAGAATTCCTGGCAGTCCGGCCGGTATCTTTAAATGGACTAAGGTTTGCCAGCGGCTCGCCCCAAGCATTCGAAACAGTTCCTGCTTCTGCATATCTGTATACTGAATGGACGTGACGGTGTTTTCCAATAACGGAAAAAAACAAATCAATGCCGTAATCACAACCTTGGAGGTCATGCCAAAACCAAACCAAAGAATAAATAATGGCACCAGCGCCAGTTTGGGAACAGCTTGACTGGCAATCACATAGGGAGCCAGGAGCTTTCTAAAAAACTCCACTTCTCCCATGAGAATCCCAGTAATAAAACCAAATAAGCCCCCAAAGAACAGGCCGAGCAGCACCTCTTCTAGCGTCCGAACGATATGCGGCCAAAAATAACCGCTTTTCATCCCCTCCACAAGAGTGGCGAAAATGACAGAAGGAGCCGGCAAGACAAGCTCTGACATGGAACCTGCTGCCATTTCCCATCCCAGAAGCAAAAGAACAAATAGACTGATAGAATAAATCGGCATTTTCTTCATGTGTATACCCCGCCCATTACTTGACGAACCTTAAAACAAAGCTCGTTAAAATACGGCTCATATCTCATGTTCATCGTCCGCGGCTTTGGAAGCTGGACCTCTGTGTTATAAATAATTTTTCCCTCCGCCATGACGGCGATCCGGTCGGAGAGATAAACTGCTTCCGAAATGTCATGCGTGATAAACAGAACGGTTGTTTGATGCAGTTGGCAAAGCTTTAAAAGGTCGTCTTGAAGCTCTTCTCTGGTAATCGCGTCCAGCGCCGCAAAGGGTTCATCCAAAAACAGCATCGACGGCTTTTGAATTAGCGCCCTGGCAATGGCTACACGGCTTTGTTGCCCTCCTGATAATTGCGTAGGGTATCTATCGAGATAGGCCTCTAGTCCAACAAGTCCCAATAATTCTATAGCATTCCGGCGATCCTCCGCTGTTACCCTTCGTTTCAGGGAAACAGGGAGCAGAACATTGTCGATCACCGTTTTCCATTCCAATAATGTCGGTGATTGAAAAACAAATCCGCATTGTTCGGATGGCTTTACCACTTCGGTTCCATTTAGTGAAATCATTCCCTCATCCGAACGAAGCAAGCCGGCTGCAAGCTTCAACAACGTCGTCTTCCCGCAACCGCTTTTCCCCAGCAAGCTATGAAACTCCCCTTGGTTAATGCTCCAGTTTACCTGGTTGATGACTGGTTCTTTTCCTTGGTACCTGTATGTCACATCTTGGATTGTCAAAAAACTCATCGTTTACCTCCTAATCAATCAACATAAGGAGCAAATTTTTCACAAAATTCTTCAGCGGATGCCTCAATATCCACCATTTGTATCAAGTCAAGCAAATTAAAACGGCCGTCGTGATGCCAGCCGGCTTCCGGAGAGGTCATGGCTCCCAATGCCGTCATCCTCGTTACTCCAATTTTCCCCAATAAGCCGCCCCATTGAAAAAGCTCTTTCGGGCTGGCGGCAATACCGGCTGTTTGGAGATAGGAGCGATAGGGTGCGATAACGGGAATTAAATCTTCTATTCTATCAAATGCGATTACTTTTACCACTCGGTTTAAACAGCTTGGGTGGAAGCTGGTCTCTTCTTCGTAAACAACTGTCCATTCATTCTCTCCATATCCTAGCACTTCTTTTTTGGGTTGCGAGAATATACTCATTTCTTCTTTTTGCCGCCACGAAGCGAGTGCAGCCGACTCTTCTATTGAAAGCTTTCGTCTCGGATACCTTTTTGCAAAGTTGTCCAGTTCATGGGCCAAAAAGCCTACAAACTCCTTTGGCGAAACCTTTCCTCCATTTTGAACATAAAAGGTCTGCGGGGAATAACAGCCCTGCTGGTCATAACGAACCACATCAATTGCGGCCTGATGGGCGGATTGTACCGCTTTCCGCGAATCCAGACTCGAGCAAGAAACCACTCCAAAGCTGATTTTGTGGCCAAAGGGCAGGAAACGGGTGGTAATTGGAATCCGGCTTTTTAATGCCTCCAACGACTCGTTTCCACCATATCCAACGGCCACATCGGTTAGTCCAAAAACAGACCTCTCCCTTTCTTCGTCTCCTCCTTTCCACCAAACGACGGCAAAGCAATCTGCCAATTTTGGTTCTACCTCGACCATCAAGTTGGCAAACCAACCGGCAAAAAGAGGTTCGGCACTTGAGACCTTTCCGATATTCCCTGCTTTGACTAGCAAACCGGAAATAAAGCTCCATAATGGAAGTGCCGGAACATTTCCCGCCCAAATATGGGTAATAAGATCGGGTCCAACTGCCTGGGAAAAGCCGCCTTTTACCCGGGGCTGAAATTCATCAAGCAATAACGGATTCCCTAAATCTTCGACAAGAAACCGCTGCAGCTCATGTTTCCGAAAGGTTTTTAAATAAGAGGTAAGTCCAAGACGAATGACCTCTTCATCATAGCCCGTTACGATGGGTAGAAGCGTTTCTGCTTTTTGGCGATAGACCGATCGCCTGTCTAGTAATCTCTCAATTACTTGGTCGATGATATTGACGATTTCAACAACCGTAAAGGACTTTAATGCTTCCGCACTTGCCTTTTTGACTTTTTCAATGACTTTTTTTAGCTGTTCCGTCGTAAGGTGCGGGATTTCTACCTCTAGGCTTCCCTTTCTTCCTTGAAAAAGAAAAACCTTCTTGTCAAATTCCTCTTCGCCTATATCCGGGAGATAGCCTGCCACCTCTATCATTCCTCTGCCCCCTTGGCTGCCTTTAAAAAATCCTCAACAGCGATCGAGCAGCCCTTGGCTTCCGTTCCCTGCACACGTCCTAATAATAGAAAACCGTTGTCTACCTCTACCCCTAAATCTTCTGTTAAAATGGTCGTAACTGAGTTAAAGTTAGCCAGGTCACAGTGAACTAGAACACCTCGTTCACCCGTTGGGACCTCTTCACCCGTTAAAGGGTTGATCACTCTTGTGCGAATCCAGTGCGGGCCGGACTTAACCGATGGAAATAATTGATTCCCATTGTCATAAAATTGCGTGCTCAGCTCTGTCATCCCATACATATTGAGGCAATCTGACCGGTCTACACCTAAGTAAGTTGACAGCAGCTGATAAAATTCATCCAATTCCAATTCCTTTGATTGATTTTTGAACCCGCCAGTATCTAAGATTCTGCTTCCTTTTGGCAAGGAGAAGGTTCGCCCAAGGCGTTCGAGTTCCTCAAGCATGTGAACCAAGCTAAAACTTGCTCCTATGAGGGCATAGGGATCCCCTGTTTTCTCGGCATGCTCCAATTCTTTTAGCAAGCGTTCGAAGTCGATACCATTGTTGGTGATCAAATAGTGGCTATCCTCTGTGCCAAACTCCTTTACGGCCAGAGCCAAGTAATGAGCTAGTGACGAGTTGGGCATTTCTGTTTCGGTAGGAAAAAGGACGCACATTCGGATTTTTTCCGTGTCCTTCATCACTCTTTGTTTAAAATTAAGAATCATAGATTGGTCATAAATATGTAGGGTCGGATGATAATGCTTGCCCCGGATCCCTTTTGTGGTACCACTTGTCATAAAAACGGCCTTAGCGTCTTCAGGAGGGGTACAGCTTAATGTTACCTCTTTAAAGGCATTGATCGGGACGGCCGGAATATCCCGCCATGACTTCACCACTCTTGGTGTCTTTCCTTTTTGCATACAAAAAGTCCGATATGGAAGGTTGTATTGATATTGATAAGAAAATAATCTCAAGGCTTGTTCATTAAACGCTTCTTCTAAGGTAGAATCATGTTGCATCCATTTAAGAAGGTTTTGGATAATATCATGCTGCTGATTCATCTTCATTCAAATCCTTTCATAAATAAAAAGCACTTTGCGTGAGCAAAGTGCATAATAGTTCGTCGTCACTCTCCCTACGCTGGCATTACCCAACAGGTTCATTCGGTCTACGACAGAATAGCCGTACTCTCAGCCTGATTCCACAGGCTCCCGATTAGGTGTATTATTTTACATAGTTTACTCCTACTTCGTTAGAAATGCAATCCTCATCGGTTTTTGTCATGGAATGTCAATTTTTGTCATGGAAACTACTAAATGGCTAAAATGATCATAGGTGACCTTTACCCATTATCCATAAAATTACCACCTCTATAGTTACCGACAATATCTGCAGATCCTCTCTTAAAAAGGTCTGCAGAGTATTAGTATTGTGATTTTTTTATTTCAACGGTTAAACTTATCGTCAAAATATTTGGATTGGTGGATTTGTCAACCTTCAAAGCTTGCCTAGTTTACTCTTTTTCTTCTTATCCATTGTGTTGCCGCCCATTTATCTCCAATGATAACTGGTGCTCCGCCATGTAAAGTTAACTCGTTTAACGTATGATCATTATAAAAATATTCGAAGTACACTGCCATACCCTTTTGTGGAGAGACTGAAAAATTAAGTTTTGGAAAATAAGTTTCTCCACCATGCTCTACATCATTCAAGTACATGACGAGTGTGCTAATTCTGGGATTATTAACTGCTTTAGAAGGTGAAAAAAAATCAAAATGAGCTTTAAACTCCTGACCAATTTTATAATTAAGGACTTGAAGACCTTCTCCATGTTCAACAGGAATATGGAACGCATGGCTCGTGATGTATTGTGGAGACGCACTCCGTTAGTTGAAGAAGTGACAATTACTATCAAGTATAACCTTATGATATTTATTGCATTTTATCTTTGGAAGAATGTGCAATATTATTAATTCCCATTCAAATGATAGATTAGTTGCACAACGCCAGAGGAGAACGTTCTTGTATTAACCATTTTTAAATTCAACCTCTGTTTTATATCAATAAACAACGGTTTTCCTTCTCCCAAAATAACTGGGTGAACAGATAATCTAAATTCATCAACAAGCCCTAAATTGATAAAAGATGTAATAAGACTTGCCCCGCCATATAGCCAGATGTCTTTACCAGGCTTATTCTTTAATTTATTTACTTCTTCAAGAATATTATCATTTATGAATATTGCTTTATTATCAGTCCCTTTTTGCGTTCTGGAAAACACATATTTTTCTTTACTATGAACTAATTCCCAAATTTCTTTTTCAGTATTAATATCTTCATTTTCTGGAGTAAATTGTCCCCAAAAATCATAGCTTTTTCTTCCATATAAAATTGTATCAATTTGATTTAAGAAATTAATAAACCCCATCTCAGAGCCCATAATGCACCAATCAACTTCCCCATTTTTCCCTTCAATAAAACCATCTAAAGTAACTGCTAAATCTAAAATTATTCTTCTTAGTCTTACGTTATTGGACATTATTCTTCCTCCCTTTAATCATAACGACATTAATACTGACAGTAGTTTTGGCATTCTTTTTTAATTGTACAATACTTATTATCCATTATAAAAATTGATGTCAATTGTTATGTCAATGTTCATTAAAAAGTCCTAAAAACCTTGATAAATAAAGAAAATGACGTATGCCAATTCATACGTCATTTCTTATGTCATTATTAAGAAAGCACCTCAAAACGGAACCCTCTAGTCTTGGATATAGACTTTTAACTTGTTTCACTAACCTGCTTCGTTAGCGGAATAACAAAAAGAGCCACCATAGAAGATCTTTATTAAACATAAGCACTCGTTAGTTGAAGAACTTAATCTCCATCGATCCGTTGCGGGCGAATCTACTCTCGATAAATTAGAAATTTCAGCATACATTTCTGTTGTCATGTTAAAATCGGCAGCCGCCAATGAATCTTCCAACTGGTGTTAATCAATTCTTTCAATTTTAACTTTAAAATCACCATGATTATTTGCAAGCTTTTCTGTTCCGGACTCTATCCTACCTAATTTAATAAGTCCCTTTGCAAAACCAAAATCCCTATAAAATATAGCCAAGTTTCCCCAAGGAGCATAATACGTAATATCTCCAATCGAAGCTGCGGTACCTTCTGGAGAACCGGTAGTTGACAATCTTTTTGGAAGGTCGCTAATCTTTTCCGTTCCCGCATAGTCTTCAAGTGTTAACGTCATAGGAAGAAGGTCTATAAAATCACTCGCAGTCTTACTGTCATTCAAACTAGCAGTATATTCGTCCTGCCCAACAGTTAATTTTATTTTCATTTCCTTTACACCCTCTTTCTGTTTTTTTAGATTCTTTTTTTCTGAGACAGGTGAACTTGTTCTCGATGTCTCATTTAAATCAACTTCCGTTTCGGTAGTTGTTGTATTTCTTTGCATATTGGTACATGAAATTAACAGCATAACTGCCAAAAAACTCAGAAACAAGGTGATTATCTTTTTCATAATCTTCACCACCTTTTGTAGTGTTTTACCACTTTAAGTCACCATTTTATCCTTTGTCTCGGTAAATACTTTACCTATATTCATTTCACTGATTTCGTTGGGCGAATCAAGATTTCACTTACCGCAACAGTTTCCGGTGTGCTAATGGCATAAGCCACTGCATCGGCAATGTCGCTTGACTTCAATCCCAAACCTTCTATTTTAGCATTACTCTTCACTCGTTCACGGTTTTCAGGTTCATTAATCGTTGTATAAAGTTCGGTATCTACTAATCCTGGGGAAATAATAGTTGAACGAATATTATTTTCTCCTTCTTCCTGACGAAGCCCCTCCATGATAGCCCGAACAGCAAATTTTGTGCCACAGTATACAGCAGAACCTGGATAAACGACATGTCCTGCAATAGAGTCAGTCGCAATAATTTGACCGGATTGCTGCTTTTTCATAATCGGTAAAACAGCAGCAATCCCATTTAACACACCCATGATATTGATGTCTAACATTTGGCGCCATTCATCAAAGCGCTTTTCTGAAAGTGGAGCAGTCGGCATGACTCCAGCGTTGTTATAAAGTACATCGACACGACCATATTTTTCGACCGCCAAATTGACAACGGCTTGTACTTCCTCTTTATTCGTTACATCTGCAACGGCGTATGAGATTTCAGCATTTGGTAATGATTCAATAAGAGCTTCCAAACGATCTTCGCGACGAGCCGCAATGACAAGTTTTGCTCCCTCTTGTGCAAGTTTCTTGGTAGTCGCTTCTCCAATCCCACTTGATGCACCCATAATAATGACAACTTTTCCTTCAATATTTGTCATGATAATTTCCTCCTTAAATATTTTTATTAATTATCGGATAACCCCATTAATCATATTGGATTGTCTAGAAGTTGAAATGCAGCAATCCCTTTTTTCAAACGCTGTAATCCATTTTCAAGCCGCGCTTTCGGGCATGCGTAGTTTAGTCTAATAAAGTTATTACCATTGCCACCAAAAATAGCACCCTCTGAAATGTACAACCCTGTTTCTTTCCTAATAAATTCACATAGATCTTTGGTATTATTCGTTACAGCACTACAATCAATCCACGCTAAATAAGTTGCTTCTGAATGAATCACTTTAAAATCCGGAATGTTACTTGTGATAAAGTGTTCAATCAATTGCTTGTTTCCCATCAGATAATCCAATAATGCTTCCAGCCAAGGTTCACCTTCTGTAAACGCTGCGATCGCCGCTTCAATGGCAAAAACATTAGGTTCAGCCACTTCATCGGTATTAATTCCACGATTCACGAGTTTTCTTATCTCTGGATTTGGCACGATAATACTAGATGTCTGAATCCCGGCAAGATTGAATGTTTTCGTCGGTGCTACACAGGTAATGCTATTTTGAGCAAACTCTTCTGAAACAGATGCAAATGGAATATAGCGATATCTCGGATGTGCTAAATCACAATGAATTTCATCAGAAAGGATAAGAACATTGTGTTTGATACAAAGGTTTCCTATTCTCTCAAGAGTTTCTTTATCCCATACTTTACCAATTGGGTTATGGGGATTACAGAAAATCATGAGGGTTGTGTCATGATCAGCTAATTTTTCTTCTAAGTCACCAAAATCAATGGAATATAGATTGTCTTTATAAATCAATTCACTTGTGAGAACTTTTCGTTGATTATTGACGATTGAGTTGTAAAAGATATTGTAGACAGGTGCCAACACCAACACTTTGTCGCCGACCTTCGTCATTTTGCGCACAATGGAAGAAATCGCTGGCACCACACCGGTACAGAACATTATCCATTCTTTTTCTATATTAAATTGATGTCTATTTTTCCACCACCGGGCAACTGCGTGATAATATGCATCTGGTACGCTTGTATAACCAAAAATGTGGTGGTTTAATCTCTTTTGCATTGCCTTAACAATAGCTGGGGATGTCTCAAAGTCCATATCTGCTACCCACATCGGGAGCTCCTCGTATCCAACATCCCACTTATAAGAGTTCGTGTTAAAGCGATTCGTCATTTCATCAAAATTAAAGGTCACAGGGTTCACCTGCTTTATCCAGTTCATACTGTGTATTAGCTGAGATAATTTCTTGGTCATCCAATATTAATTCGCCAATGTTCTTCGCTTTAATCTTTCCGTTAATCGGATTTTTCACACTGTCAATCACTGTTGTTGCTTCCACGTCTACTGTTGAATATTCAAATGCTAAATCCGTATTGATCATTTTCCCATTTTCGATCACCAAATGATCCATGTAGCACATGCCTTGGTTGCTTTCAATGGTACAGTTAATAAACGTGATATTTTTTGAATTCCAACCTAGATATTCACCGATAATGATAGAATCGTAAACAGTGACATTTTCACAATTCCAAAAAGCGTCTTTCGAAAGTAACTTCGCATTTCGGATTTCAATGTTTTTCGCCCCATCAAAGGCATAGTTTCCTACCAATCTGAAATTATCGATTTTGATATTTTCACTATTCATTGCAAAGTAATCGCCTTTTGCGGTCACATTTGTTAAGTAAACATCTTTACAGCTCCAAAAGGACTCTTGTGCATTTGGCATATCAACGTTGGTCAGGTGTATATCGCTTGAACGTCGAAATGTTTTTGGTGCTTCAATGATGCTGTCACTGATTGAAATATGATGAGTATACCAAATTCCGGATCGTGCCATTTCAAGAAAACTACTATTCTTTACACTGATATTTTTGCTATACCATAAAGGATACTTCCACTTAAAAATACTATTATCGATGGAAATATCACAACTTTCCTTTAGCGGTGACTCTCCATCTGCAAATACTGAATCCTTAATGATAAGATCTCGACTCTTAAAAAGAGCGCGTTCCCCGGTTAGCATTTGTTGATTAATTGATTCCATTGTTTCTCCTCCAATTTTAAAACAAGTTAAAAATTATGTGACTTTTAAGCGAATATCTATCAAATTTACTGTTCTAAAAACAAATAGAATTCTCAATCATGGTGAGAGAATTCTATTTTGTCCTTTGTGATAAAAGCAGTGGGGTAACCTGAATATTGTAATTAATAAAAATGGTTACAATCACAAAAAGCAAAATACCATAACCAAAGACCGAGCGATAGGATCCTACGTCGTTGTGACTGTCCGATACAGTTCCTTTTGGTTCTGCTTTTCTTTTTGCCATTTTCTTCTTGTCATTTGGAACAAAGAAAAGGAATCCCAGAAAAATTGGAAGCGCAAGAGCATAAATAAGAAACGATGTATACCAGTTGATTTTCAACAACTGCCCCACTATAAACGTCAAACAAATGCCACCCAATCCTTCAAAGGCACTTTCCAATCCAATTACAATTGCTTTTCTGCGGGGATCATCCTGAAATATATCACTAATCATTTGAATGACTAAGCGGTTGAATAAACCGATTCCTAAACCAAAGAAGCAGCGTGAAAGAAATAAAAACGAAAAGATATCATGTTTTAGTACCGGAAAAACCCCTGCTAGAAAAACAAGCGCTAAACCAATCAATATTGTTCTTTTCTTTCCAATCTATAGTTCCAAACGATTCGCAACTAAGATACCTAGAATGACAAACAGTGAAGGAATGGTTGTTAAAAGCCCTACATGGGTTGGATTTACTGTCGGAAATTCCTTTTCGATTGCAGGAATGTTTGCGGCAATCAATGGACCGGATGAGATCAACAAAGCAACTGACAGCAAAGAATATATCTTTAACCTGTCCATACGTATAATAACCATCTCCATTCCCCGCATTTTTTGATGCAAGTTCAATTTTCAGGTCTGACCTGAACATAAAACCCTTAAAAAAATCAATGTTAATTCATTAATCAACATCTGTTTATTATTATAAAGAGAAACTGAATGCATTCAATGATTAAATTAACGCAATTCGTTGATTACTCAACAAATCAACCAAAATTGTTGATTATCTATAAAAAGGTTGGTTAAGGCAGCATGTCTAATATGCATATCATCAACTCAATGGCTGCATTTTTAATAACTTCTTGGCTTAAGGTAACGGCTGTACCATTTTCAATACTGTTTCCGCCCTTTTGTTTGTATGACCGTCATAATTAACGCATCGAATCAAATGATTCGATGCGTTAGTTTTTTACAATTTGTTATAGGTTTCATCATCGACAGGTTCTAACCATTCCGGCTTACCTGCAGTGATTGCAATGTGTACAAACCAGCTATCTTTTGTAGCACCATGCCAATGTTTAACACCATCGTGAGTGACTATAACATCACCAGCTTTTAAGAATTGAGCAGATTTTCCTTCTTCTTGGTACCAACCTTCACCACCAGTTACCAATAAAATTTGAAATCCATCATGATGGATATGCCAGTTATTTCGGCATCCCGGTTCAAAAGTCACATTCCCAACACCAACGTTGACTTTAGGGTCAGACACTAATCCTTTAAGATAACTTTGACCCACAAAAAATTGTGAAAAAGGATTTTTTTCGCCCGCTGGGAAAATAACGCCATTTTTTACTTCTTCATGTTTTGCCATTTTTAATTCCTCCAATAAACTTTATTTTTTCATTATTAACCAACTTGAACAGTTGGACGAATAATCATTTCATTAATAGCTACATCTGATGGCTGCTCAATGGCGAATGCAATTGCACGAGCAATGCGGTCAGCATCAATTGCCACCTTGTAAATTCTTCTAATCCTGCTTTCGCCGTTGGGTCAGTTGTTGTTTCTAAACGTTCGCTGTAACTGCCAGGAGAAATATTCAAGAAGCACCCGTAATAATAACAACTTTATCTTGAATATTTGACATAAAAATATCATCCTTTCTTAATTTTCAGGAATAATTTCATTAACGTCACCCACTGTCTTCCATATATGGGCTTTCCAAGAACACTGAACGTGGTAAACTGCCTCTTTGATTTCCACAGGTGTCAGCCCGACGTTCAAAGCGGCACCAACATGTGCCTTTAGCTGGGGCAACGTCTGGTTGGTAGCAAGCACTACCAGGGTGATAAGCTCACGTTGCTTGTCATTCAGTTTACCCTGATAAAAAACTTCCCCAAAAATGAAGCGGCTCAGGATGTCCTGAAAATCAGGATCAGTAGCGTATGCGGCAGGTACTCCATTTCCAAAAAGCTGTTTGTATTTTTCCTTGCTCTTTTCAACACGATTCACTTAAAAAACCTCCTGCTTGAATTTATTTTGCTTCTAGTATTCCAAAAAGTAGATAAACATGATGTCTGTAAAAAATAAATATTGATTGATTAATCAACACCTGTTTATAATTATAAAAAGAAATAGGATGCTTTCAATGATTAAATTAAGGTGATTCGTTGATTATTCAACATATTAATCAAAAATGTTGATTATCTAAACAAATTTACTGAGCTATATTAAAACCAATGGATAATCTCCTTGAGTTTCTTATACCCATGAGTTTTTGCTTTTTTAACCTTTTCCTTTCAATTGTTTATAGTAAATTTAATGCGTTTCGTTGATTACTCAACAAATCAATAAAAATTGGTGATTATCTTTAGGAAAGATTGGTGATTTTATAATGTCTAAAGTGGATAGAAGAATAACCAAAAGTCAAGAAGCCATCAAAAAGGCTGTAATTGAACTGATGACTGAAAAACGTTTCGATGACGTTACCATTCAGGACATTTCTGACAAGGCAAATGTTAATCGAGGAACCATTTATCTGCATTACACGGATAAATTTGACTTGCTTGATAAGATCATTGAAGAACATATAGACAAACTTAGGGAAACAAGAGAATGGGCATGTGAAATGGAATGGGTAGAAGCAACTGAAACCTTTTTCGAATACTTTGAAAGTAATTATTTATTCTTTTCGACAATGTTAGCGAGTAAAGCGGCTCCTTCTTTTCGCAATAAGTTCCTAGAGTTTCTTATAGAAGCTTTCAAGGTTGAAGTGGACATAACGAAAAATCAGGGTCTAAAAGAAGATGTTATTGTTAAATTCGCCGCAAATGCTTACGTAGGGGTTTTGGAATCATGGTTAAAAGAAGGAATGCCTTATCCACCTAAGGTCATGGCAAAAGAATTGGGGATATTGTTAGAGAGGATTGTATAGGGTTTTAGAAAAAAGAAGAAAATTTCTTAGAAGAAACTTGAAATAGGAATTTTCTTCTTTTTTCTATTTAATTTGAATTCACATATAGCCAGCGAAATGCCCTAATTCCGCCGTGGCGCATTGATGCTGAAATGTTAGTTTATATGGAACCGTATAGACTAAAGATTCGGGCGGTGCATGCCCTGCCGTAGGACACAGGTTTTTATCTCGGTCGATTCATATTATCTTAATACATAGGCTTTTCCCACGCGCCTCTGACCACAACATCGGTTTCTTTTGCCGATGCTTCAAGATCACGGATTTCCTGTGCTGTCAGACTAATCAAAATGGCTCCATGGAATATCTCACCTTTAGCTGGTCAAATTTCTCGAATGTTGACTGAGAGATTACTCGATGAAACAGACGCAGAAATTGTACTTTATGCAAGACGCGCAAATTCTAGTTTAGTGCTTCATTCATTACCTGTTTATTTTAATTTCCCGCCAAATACCGGGAAGAAGCTATGTTCACCATAATTCTGGATGTGCTCTACATTCTTCAAAGTTTCCATATCTGCATCGGTAATAGCAAAATCAAGATCTGCATTGTTTCTCATGTGATCCGGATTTGCCGTCTTAGGAATTACTACAAGACCAAGCTGGATGTCATAACGTAGGCAAAGCTGAGCAACAGATACTCCATACTTATCAGCTATTACCTTAACCTCTGCATTATCCAGAACTGCACCGTGTGCAATTGGTGAATATGCCTCTACCAGGATGTCATTCTTCTGGCAGAATTCAATTAGTTCAAAAGGAGTATTGCTCACATGTGCCAATACCTGATTTACCATAGGCTTGATCTCACAGCTTGCAAGAATATTCTCTATATCATCCTGAAGGAAGTTAGAAAGACCAATTGCCTTTACCTTGCCTGTCTTATAAGCATCCTCCATTGCTTTCCATACTTCTTTGTTTTCCTCGAAGTAACGGTTCTCCTCACGAAACTCCATCCAAGGCTGTGGGCTGTGGATAATCAGAAGGTCAATGTAATCCAGTCCCATTTTTGTTAAAGACTCAACAATGGACTGCGAAACTGCATCATAGGTCTTTGCTTCTGCAGCAACCTTTGTCGTGATGAAAAGTTCTTCTCTTGCAACACCGCAGGAACGGATTCCTTCACCTACACCAGCTTCATTCATATAAGCCTGAGCAGTATCAATATGACGATATCCGATAGATACCGCATCACGCACTGCCTGTGCTGTCTGTGCATCGTCAAGCAGCCAGGTACCAAGACCTAATTTTGGAATTTCTACACCATTTGATAATTTGTAAGTTTCGTTAAACATGCTTTTGTCTCCTTTGCATTGTTATATTTTTGTAGTACCTAATTGACTTTTACATCTTATTAATAAAGTTTGCACATGTGGATATCATTATCCCGTAAAAAATCCATGCATCGCTTATACCAGATTAATCAACATCTGTTTATTATTATAAAAAAGTCCTTTATACTTTCAATGGTTAAATTAACGCAAATCGTTGATTACTCAACAAATCAATTAACATTGTTGCTTATCTTTTGCTAGAGAAGCCATTTTCTCGACAAGGAAACGGCTTCTCTTATTATTAATTCATATTTTTTTCGAGTTCTTTTCCCCAATAGTCTCTGTTGAACGGTACGGATTGATTTAGAAACAAGAGTTAACCGTTACAGTGTAGTCCTCTTTTATGAACCTAATAGAATGAAGGTTTTTCAAAATCGGTATTTGGTTCGCTTACACCTAAACTTTCACAAATATATTTCGTGTTATCAGCAAGTAAGTTCATAACCAAACGCGCAGCTGCTTGGCGTGTAACTTGTGCCCCAATAAACGGTTCCCCTTTTAAAGTTAGATGATAAGCTTCGTTACCTTCTTGATTATATAGCCATGTTAACCGGAGTAATGTGTAATCAAGGTCAGATTCTTCTACTACCTTCGCCGTAGATTTAAACAATGGTATGTTTGATCCGACCATTGCATCATTCCAGCTACCAAACGGACCAGGGACCTCATCATAAATACCTAAAGCTGTTGCACCAATAAGACGTTTTACACCAGCCTCACCCATTGCAGAAACAATAGATTGGGTTGCACGAACGTCAAACATATCATTTAAATAAACAACATCTACTCCAGACATTGCACTCACTAGTTTAGATTTCTCTTGAAAGTCTCCAGAAATAATTTCTACTCGTTTACTTGTCACTTTTAAACGAGAATGTGCGCGTCTTGCATAAAGAACAATTTCTACGACTGTTTCATCGAGTAATCTCTCAGTCAGCATACGAGAAATTTGACCAGCTGCGCCTAAAATCAAAATTTTCATCTTCATTTCCTCCATTTCATATGGTTGCAAAATATCAATACATTTATCGTCCAAAAGATCGACTAAAAGATTGTCCAGATTGAACTATTTGACGTGCATTTTTTAAACGGTGAGATTCATATTCCAAAAGTGACTCAGAAGCCGCAGATCCTTTTATTCCTTTTTCAACACATTCGGCTAAGGTAGCAGCATCTTGTAAGGAAGCATTAAATCCCGATGCAGTTAATGGTGTAGGTAGATGTGCAGCATCTCCAACGATAGCTATACGTCCTTTCACAAGATTGTCAGGAACGTATTCGGCAATTGGAGTTCCGACAAGATTACGTGTTTGAATACTATGAAGAATCGCGTCTAGCCATGGTTGAGCCCATCTAACAGAAGCCTTTTCAGCCAGCTCATTCAGTGTCTGTTCCGGGATGTGAGGAGCATGAAGCGCATGTCGAACAAGGTTTCCTTCCACACATCCAAGACGACTTAACAAATCATTTTGAGTGTTATCGTACCAAGCCCATCCCAGTCGTCGATCTCCTAGAGCGGTAGAACCGTCCACTCCAGCAATAATGGAACCCAGTAAAAAGTGCACAAAATCAGTGCTGCACCACAGAGAATGAAAATGGTTAGGAAGTGTCAATACTGTTACTGACCTTAAACCAGTCAACCCTAATCCATAGACTTATTAATTATCGCTCTCCTCTTTTTTTTAACAATTGAGAAGGGTCTTCTTAAGTATTGTCATTTTTCTAATCTTGAAGAAACTTATTTTCATGGTAGTTTAAGTACATTCCTTCACAATACTGCTATGTAATCATAAAAAAAATGAAACCATTTCGATTCCATCCTGATATTTTTTTAATTCCATTGTACAAATGACGGGATCCGGAGGAACCCAGCTTTAGTTAGGTTCCTATACTTTACACGGCACTTAATGGGTTCTATAAATATGAATTTATCATCCTCTGAAAACGACTTTCTTCATTCGCTAGAGGTTTTTACGTTCAGCAGGAGGCATAAATTCAATAAGTCCTGCCGCAAAAGGTTGCGTACCGATACGGAGCTAACCTTTGTATCGCTTAGTTCGTTACCTGAATGCTCAGCGATATAATAAATCTACTTTTTTAACCACTCCAAAAATCATTTTCCTAGAATCCATCTAGGAGCCCACCAGTTCGCAGGACCGAGCAGTTTCATTAATGCGGGAACCACGATAATTCTAATCAGGGTAGCATCAATAAAAATAGCACAAAATAAACCAACACCGAGTGCTTTTGTAATCTCAATATTGGTAAAAATGAATGAACCAACAACTACTAGTAAAATTAATGCAGCACTACTGATAAGACGACCCGTTTTCTGGAGTCCTGCGGCTGTGCTTTTTTCATTATCACCTGACCTATCGTATTCTTCCTTAATCCTTGATATTAAAAAGACTTCATAATCCATTGAAATACCAAACACAATACAAAAGATTGTTACAGGCATAATGATACTAACATAGCCAGTAGATGTAATATTTAGTAAATTAGTGAGCCATCCATACTGAAAAATAATTACCACTATTCCTAGACTTGCTCCAAGGCTTAAGACATTCATCATAACCGCTTTAAGCGGAATTAGAACCGACTTAAAAGCATACAACAATCTCAAGTAAGTCACAGATATAATAAATAACATCATCAACGGTAAACCGAAATTTATTCGATCCATCATATCCACAAGCAAAGCGGTTTGCCCAGTAACATACGTTTCCAATTCATTTGTTGATACATTTCTTATCTGGTGAACAAGATTGGAAGCTTCGGTCGAATCTGGCCTTGACCGTGGTACAACTGTAAGCAAAGCAAAATTCCCTTTCAATAAACTTTCATTTAACATTCGGTCATATGTACCCTTTAACTTAAGTAGTTGAAAGGTTTCTTCTGGTGTACGGTTTCCAAGAACATCGATAAAACTTTGAACCGAAAGCACACCAGGTAATTGGTGAATCTTATCCTCATATTTCTTTATGCTCCTAGTGGATGATACTTCAGTGACATTTTCCTTTGCCTTCTGTTGTTTGTGTAGCCATGGCCACAGCTTCCTTTACTGATTCCTGTCTCTTTAATTCCTCTCGAAAACGGCTGACAAGAAACAGTGCATAATCAACTCCGATCGCAAGACCCAGCATCATAACTATATTTGGAAGAAAATTTGAGAACGAGTAATAATCAGTAAGATAATAAATTTTTCCAAGTGCCAGTGATACACTCATTATCCCAACTAATAGAGGCGGAATGGCTGCCCACACTGTCCCAAAAATAAATAATAGGACAAGTAAGGCAATTGGAAGGCCAATCTTTTCTGAATGTGCCATGTCTTGTTTTGTTGCCTGCTGTACTTCATGAGTTGTCGCAATTTCCCCATCAACATATGTATCCATTCCCTGGGGCTTCCCTATTAGCCTTTTCATCTCTGGAAAATGGTTAAGAGCCTCTTGATTCTTTAGTTTTAGTTCAACAACAACAGACTGAATTCCCTTATCCTCTATTAAACGAGTTGTTGAATTGATGTGAATTTTTTCAACATAGTTTCGTTTTTTTAATTTATCTAATGAATGCAGTATGTCCTTCTTCGCTTGTTCACTTGTTAAGTCAGTATCATGACTTGTATAAACAATAGTGACTGTAGACGGTGACGTCCCAAGTTCCTTTTTCATTAATGAAAATCCGAGGTCCGATTCGCTTCCCTTCGAATTGAATCCACTTTCCTTAAGCCTATCAGGTAGTTTTTGGACAAAATATGCAGAAACTATAAATAACAATATCCAAAAAATTGTTACTGCCCAGCGCAATCTGTACATCCTTATTCCCCAATGCCAGAATAGACCTTTTTCTTGAATCTCTCTCATTTATAACATCCTCCATTTTGTTCCAGTGATAATAGGATTTCACATTACACACGTTTTTATGAAAGTGAACGATTGGGAAGAATAGCGATGAAATTTTCCCTATCCTCTACGTCAGGAACTATTAAATGGTTTTAGAGTTTATCCTATAGGAGGGCATACACTTTCTTGTAAGACACCATGTGCCCTATGAAAGTCTTTACATTTATTTTAGGTTCCAATAATTATGCTAACGATTTTTTAGGAGAAATTTTATAAAAATAAAAAATAAAATATTGCTTAAGGACATATTTTCCACATTTATTTGGCCTATTAGTGAGTTTAAAACAAAATTCCTTGTCTAATCATATTCACTAAAAAAAGCGAGCTCGTCCACTACGGTATGTATAACTTTCCATTCATCTGCCTCAGTTCTGTGTAATCTTGGTGTTACTTCCAATAGAATTAGGTATGTTTATACTTCTAAGTATCCCTTATCAGGGTAAATTATAATTGCACCAAATTAAAGGAGGGTACCAATGGTCCGTATTAAGGTTTTGTTAGTGCTCATGCTCATGCTGCCATTCCTATTGAATGTTCCTTCAGCGAATGCTGCTCCACCAGAAAATGAATTGAACCAATATTTAGCGGAAATAGGATGGACTAAACAAGACTTATTTGACTATCTTTCCTACTATGAAATTCCATTAGATGATTTTAACACAGTGGAAGAACTTAAAGATGTCATGGGTACCCCAATTAACTCGAAAAATTTTCAGGAGTTATTAACTAAATATGGTCTTACCGAGAAAGAATTTAATGATTTAATGGACCATTTTGGTGATAACTTGAATGACTATAAATTTATAGAGGATTTGGATGCATCAGTTGAATTCTATGTAAACAACGATGAGTATATGGCGGAAACCGAAAAAGCATTAGGGGAATTTGGCATTACTGAAGAAGAAGCAGAAAGATTTTTTAACTACTTAGCTGAAGTAGAAGAAAAAAATAAAGATCAACTCGACCAAATAGCAACAAACGATACCCTTTGGGAAAAATTCACCAATGTAGAAGATCCTAGTCAATTAAGCGATGAAGAACTTAATGAAATGGTTCAAATTTTAGAACAAACAATTGCGTTGTATGAAATTAAAATGAACTTTAAGGTTAACGGCCAACCAGTAACCTTAAATGATTTATTAAAAATGCAAGAACCTCCAAAAGGTAGTTTATCTGGCAGTGTTTACAGTCCTTCAGGGGAACTTCTGATTGACTTTAATATACCTCAAGAGTTTTTTGAATCACTGGAAGTTGTAGACAACGGGGAGGATTTACTTCATTTAGGTGAAATATCAGATGATTATGTTGATCATATGCATGAGGAGAAATATGAACAAGGACGAAAAAATTTAAAATAAAACATTAGCCCTTCTCCATTGGGGAAGGGCCTTTGTAAAAGGCACCGATATGATTGGAACAGGATTTAGAAATGAACGTGATTCTTCAAACTGTATTTCCATTTCCTCAATAATATCTTTCAATTTGACTTGTATACTCATTATTAGATCACCTTTTGATATTTTTACTAATCCACCCGTTAGTGTAAGTACATTCCTTCACAATCTTCCAACCGAAAAATATCAAGAGCTGTCCAAGAATAGGACAGCCCCTCGTTTTAAATATTTATTTTCGTGGACGATGCATACTCTAACTCAAATTAATAAAGCGAAGAACTTATGAATAGTGGGGTTTTTGTCTCCTGAATAGACACAGAAGGTGTCTATTTTTATATTAAATGGTTTTATATGTTTTGTGAGAATATTGTCCATAATATATTATATGGGTTTCTTTTAACGACGACAGTATATTGTTATTTTATTGCCTTTTTATCACCACATTTAAGTGTTTATTACCACTTTATTGCTACTTTTAATACGACATCAATTATTTATTACCTAAAAATCAAAAAATCCCCTGTCAAAAAACACCAGCGACTCAACCGTACTGATGTTTTTTTGACATTTTATTTAAGTAATTTTCCTAAATAATACGGCATTTGGCGTCGCCACCAAATCCAATCATGCGAAACATCTTCGCCCCACTCATCAAACCATGCTGGAATTTGTTTTTCTTCAAAGGCTTCTTTTAATGTATAGTATGAAGGCAGCCCATCCTGTTCCCAATCACCCAGCCCGGTACAAATAATGATATCTGCTGAACGATATCGATCAATTAACCAGCCGTCCTTTTGATTCCATATGTAATCACTCGGTGAATTTTCGTATACAAGCGGATCATTTCCGTAATCCCCAAAAAAGAAACGCACATCGTAAACACCGCTTAGTGCAACGGTTGTTTGGAAGACATCCGGATGTCTCAAGAAAAAGTTCAACGCATGATATGCCCCCATACTACACCCCGTTGTCATCATTGGATCAAACCAACCTATTTTATGTTTAATAAATGGAATAGCTTCTGAAATCACATAACGGTCATATGCCTCATGAGCTAATGCACGGTCATGCGCCGGTTTTGAGTCGTGCAGCCAACTTTCGCTATCTATACTAGCCAATGTAAAAAATTGAACTTTTCCGGATTCAATAAAGTCATGACACACATCAATCATTCCAAAATCATAGTATTCAGAATGCGTCCCTCCAGATGAAGGAAAAACTACGATTGGCATGCCACTGTGTCCATATCTGTTTAACAGCATTTCACGTCCTAATTCGCCACTCCAATGGTTTAACTGTTCTATATGCATAGAAAAATCTCCTTTCCCAAATTTTTTCGTTCATGTACAAAACGGATAATGTCATCCACTTCTTCATGCGAATCTGCATTAATCGCATAAAATTGATTTCCTTGGAGTTCCGCAAACGCATCTGGCATGCGCTGTTCAAACTTCACACGGTCGCCAAATCGTTCATAAATAGCATTCGTATCATGTTTATACTCATACGCATCACGCTGTGTTACACCGACACAAAACTTGTTTTTGGAATCGGACTTCTTAAATTCTCCTCCTGTCACAAGAGAAGCATACTGAGCAAATAAATCAATGGAGTACGCGAAATTGTACATATCAATCGTGTAGCCGCCAGCCAAGCGGTTATTGTATTCAAGTGCAACATAATCCCCATTTTCTAATTTAAAAAACTCAATATGGAAAAAGCGTTCTTTCATGCCAAAAGCTTTCACAATCGCCTTTCCATAAGTTTCGAGCTTTGGATCAATTTCTTTTTGAATCACATAAGCTAAATCCAACTGACCATTAACGAGTTCCAGAGTTGGCACATTATATGTAAAGCTTGTTTGGAAAACAATGTTCCCTTTCTGATCCACTAAACCATCAAATGTACAAAGCACGCCTCCTTCGACATATGGTTCTAAGAAGTACACTTGTGCTTCTCCCCATTCTTCTTCAAAATGAAGTACAGCCTCTTCTGAACTTAATTTAAAGGTTGCAGCTGATCCAACTCCATTATCCGGTTTAGCGATAACTGGCAGTCCTAATTCATCAATGGCTTTAGATAACTCCTTTTTAGTTTTAACGATTCTTCCTTCTACAACAGGCACATCTGCTTTTTTAAACAGCTTCTTCATTTCAGATTTATACTTAACTTTTTTCAAGTCATTCGTTTTATTGCCGTACACGTTAAATTGCTCACGCAACTGCGCATCAAGTTCTAACCAGTATTCGTTATTGGATTCAATGCGGTCAATTGGACCATGTTTATAAAATAAAAATGCAACAGCACGTTTCACTTCATCTACATCTTCTAAATTATTCACACGATAATATTCTGTTAAAGAGTTTTGTAATTCGGAACCTAATTGGTCATATGGCTCTTCGCCAATTCCTAAAACATTGACACCTGCGTCTTTTAAACGATGAGCAAATGACTGAAAATTACCTGGATAATATGGTGATATCAAAATATAATTCATAAAAAAAGCTCCTTTTTCAGAATCAAAAAATTCATTATTTTTACGACTAAGGTACAATTATTTCAATTTATAATCAATCTAAACTTCCAAAAATATTCAAAAAAAGTGATAGATTCCTCCCATGATCAAATTCAGTCAAATATAATTATTCAGTTCATTCAAGACCACTTCTCACTTAAGAAACGTAAACATTCTGGCAAGTGTTTTGCCCAAGATTTTTCATTATGTTCTTCATCCGCAAAAATATTTAAACGAATGCTATCAATTGGAACAGAGCCTTTTATCAGTTGTTTATAATACTTAAGCGAGCAATCGATATATGCCTGCTTCATATTACCATACATCAATTGTCGATCGGCATCATCGCCTTCCTGAGTCCCAACTTGAATGTACACGCGTTGTTCAGGATCCAACTCTTTTCTAGCAATATAACTGTCAAAGGCTTCACTTGTAATCCAATTGGCTAAAGAAAAAATGCCTAAACCACCAATTTGATCTTTATATTCAATACCCATAAAAGCCGAAATATTTCCTCCAAGTGAACTGCCAATCATCGCTGTATGATATTTATCCGATTTAGTTCGGTAATGCTTATCGATAAACGGTTTCACGACTGTCATGACAAACTCAGCAAACTCCGCGCCTCTTCCGCCTAGTTCAATATCTTCAGGAAGTGGGCTTTCAGTAATTTTCCAAGGCGTATATTCATTAATTCGATCTTGTTCAGCGTTATCTATCCCAACAACAATCATCTTCGGAAAATCGGGGTTTTGTTTAATTGCCGGAATAACTTTCCATGAATACCCGCTATAAGCTTCACTACTGTAGAAAACATTTTGTCCATCATGCATATAGACAACTGGATAATTTTTAGCCTCATCTTTATCATAATTTTTCGGCAATAAAACACGCACGCGACGTTTTTCATTTTTATAAGACATATGTAATTGATGTGTTTCTAGTTTTAAATAAAAATAGGATTGATTCATTTTACCTTCCTCACCTCCTTTGATATTACTTACTAAAGGTACTTATCCAGAGTAACAAAGTAATCAATTGAGTGAAGTTCCTTATTCAATTCGTGAAGATAATGTGTTACAGCTTCTACTAATACAGTTGTGGAAATGTATTTGTCTGTTTCAAACTCTTGCCAAATTGAATAAATTCTCCAATTAACTTCACCCTCATATAGAAAGTTGATTATAGCCTCGTCATGGTCAATGGTATCAAAGTCCATATTCTCTCTAACACCACGAATCTTTTGTAACCATTTGCCCAGTTTCCATCCTAGTTCTGCTAGGTTGGTAAATGGTTCTTCGAAAAATAATTTTTCATCTATATAAATATTTAAATTACCTGTTATATAACCATTCATATAAGATCCATAATATTCTGGTCCAGTTGGTACATCTGTGTCTAAAACAAACGAAAATCTTATATCCATAGAATCACTCCTCAGAGAAATATTCTACATTAAAATCACGATTCCTTCTTCCACTAACCTGCCCGTTAGTGGAACAAGAAAAAAGAGCTGCCACCGCAACCCTTTGTTAAACATAAGCACCCGTTACTTTAAGTACAATCCTTCACAATCTCACTTCCAAATAAGAAAAGAGCTTCCATTCTAGTCCTTATCTATACTTCATTTTTAATTGGTGATTTTCGTCATAATGAGAAGAAGGATGATACGGAATAGAAGGAATTTCCGATAGATTATGGAGGCGCTTTTTATATTCCTCAAAATATCGCTTCCTAGTATCCTCATCACGTGCTGGTGTCCAAGCTATAAATGGCTCAACAGGTTCTAGTCCAGCGAAATAAAGCATTCCGTGATTTATATGATAAAGTATCTTTTCATGAATATCTCCATCCATTCCATACGGAGTATATGCGTGATGAGGAGAGCCTGTTGTGGTTGACAACATAGCTTTTCTGCCTCTAAGTCCACCAGTATCATATCTTCCAATATCCTTCCCATAAACAAAACCAGATGCAAATACTCTATCGAACCAACCTTTTAAAATTGCAGGAACAGAATACCACCAAAGAGGAAATTGGAAAATAACAAAATCTGCCCATAGAAGTTTTTCTTGCTCTTCTTGAATATCAGAGGAAAAACTATCCGTTTTCGATGCAATTCCTTGCTCTATCTGGTACTTAAAAAATTCCCTGTTATGCAATCTATCGAAATCATCAGGGTCTGCTACTGCTTTAAAATTCATAGCGTACAAATCCGATACTTTGACTTGATGACCTAAAGAAGTTAATTCTGAAACAGCGAGGTCCTTCAAAGCACCATTAAATGACTTTGGCTCTGGGTGTGAATAGATAATCAATACATTCATAATTTCATCTCCTTAAGTATAAATTGATTTTTAGGTGTAGAGTTTGCAATAAAAACACCAGCTAAAATAATCAATGCACCTAAATATCCTTGCAGACCCATATTTTCATGCAGAAAAATAAAGGCAAATATGGCTGAAAAAATTGGTTCAAGCGAAAAGAGAAAACCAGTGTTTTCAGGTGTTGTATACCTTTGAGCGATCGGCTGCATGACAAAACCATAAGCGGAGCAGATTAGTGCTAGACCAAGTATTGATAGCCAATCAATCATATCGTGAGGTATAACAGGAGTTTCAAATATTAAATTTCCGAATGTTCCATAAAGGCAAGCAAATCCGAGTTGAAAAATTCCGAGTTGTAGGGCATCAACCTCTTTAACAAAGAAGTTTGTTACTATGATATGTACCGCATAAAGGAAGGCGGCAACCAAACAATAAAACGAACCTAATGCAAAAGTAAAATCATCTTTAATAGTCAGGAGAAGTAAGCCAATTGAAACAATTATAACTCCATAGATTATTTCTTTATGAGGCAATTTTCTTGTGATTAATGTCTGCAAAATTGGCACTAGAATAACTGTTGTACTCACCAAAAATCCTGCTGAAGAAGCAGTGGTAGTTTTCATTCCATAAATAAGAGCGATGAAAATGCCGCATAACAGAGCTCCAATAATCGCACTGAATTTCAATGTTTTAGTGTCTACACGAACTATTTTTTTGTAGAATATCGCCATCATAACGATAAATGCAATTCCAAATCGCAATGCTACTATTGTAAATGGAGAGATTGAATCCGCACAAAGTTTCATAAAAATATAAGATGTCCCCCACCCCATAGAGACAGTAGCTAAAATCAAGTTAGCTTGTTTTTTTGTCATAAAAGTAAACACCAATCTTTCATGAGTTTCTTTTAAGATTGGCTATATCGTATCATCTGCTTTTACATTAGTAAAACCAATATTTATAATAGAAGTATTAGAATTTCTAATACAAAGGGGTTCATGAGCTTGAATCATTATTATGCGTTTATAAAAGCGATAGAAACAGGTAGTTTTACCAAAGCGGCTGAAGAACTAGGTTATACTCAATCCGCTATTAGTCAAATGATTCATTCATTGGAGGAAGAACTTTCAACTACTCTAATTATACGCTCACGAACGGGTATTACCCTCACACCAGACGGAGAGGAGTTTTTGCCATACATAAAAAAAATCTGTAATTCACACAGGGAACTTCGAGAAAAGCTCAAAGAGATGGAAGGTATCCATAGTGGTCTTATTAGGATTGGCACCTTTACCAGTGTTTCATGTCATTGGCTTCCAGAATTGTTTAGAGATTTTAAGGAACAGTACCCATCTGTTCATTTTGAATTACATCAAGGTGATTATACGGAAATAGCTAATTGGATAAAAGAAGGAAGTGTAGACTTTGGTTTTGTTAATCCAAAAGCTGTATCGAATCTAACCACGAGTTCCTTGCAAGAAGATGAAATGCTTGCTGTATTACCAACAAATCATCCTTTAGCAACCCACAACAAAGTCTCTCTCAAAGAACTATCAAAAGAACCTTATATACTTTTAGATGAGGGCGAAATAAGTGAACCATTAACTATTTTTAGACAGAATAACTTTGAACCTAATATTCAATACCGAGTACATGATGATTATGCTATTATGTCCATGATTGAACAAGGGCTTGGCATTTCAATTTTGCCGAAACTTGTGTTAAGTCGATGCCCTTATAATATTGTAACAAAATCAATCTCTCCCTCTGTTGTTCGTACAATTAGTCTGGCATATAAAGACAAAAGGGTATTGCCTATAGCAAGTAGGTATTTTATTGACTTTATCATTGAAAAATTTAGAAATCCTTTGTGAGGTACAATTATACTTGATACACACATAATAACAGTATAACTTTAAATAACTGCTTAAAAGACATTCCTTTAGAGAATGTCTTTTTTGCTATTGACTCATTTTATCCAACTAATTCTTATTGAACTCCCTCAGTTTGATATGAGTATCTCTTGAATGCTCACTTATTCGCAGGATTTCATAACCTCTATAAATAGAATGACGGGTAATTGGAATCAATTCAGATCATTTGGCTTCGTGAAGGCATAGTTAAATAAAGGAGTTAGCTACTACTCCATATTTTACCATATAATGTACATCTCCACGCCGCCCCTGGAGGCTTTCCCTCCCATGTCTCAACGGGTCAATTGCCCTCTCATTCCTTCGTCATGCCTATCCAAGGGGT
>NZ_JAGGQY010000047.1:0-123811 GCF_018613105.1 Bacillus sp. ISL-77 | reverse complement strand
CACGCCGCCAGCGTTCGTCCTGAGCCAGGATCAAACTCTCCAAGAAAGTTGATTAGCTCATTTTGTTACGTTGGCTTAGTTTCTTAATTGAAACTAAAAATTTTGTTTGTTTGCACGATTTTGTTTGTTTAGTTTTCAAAGATCAATTTCTCATTCGCTCGTAAGCGACTTTATTAATTTATCATATCCAACACCTTAATGTCAACAACTTTTTTAAAATCTTTTTTTTCGTTGGTTGACTCTCTCGATGAGGACGAGATTTAATATAACATGATAAATAAATGTTTGCAATATAATTTTAAAAGTTTTTTTGAAAAGCTCATTCTTATTACTAAGGTAAGGACCATATAAAAAACATGGAAATGTAAAACTAATTGTTATAGCCTTTTTTGATCCTTCTTATCATATAATAAATAGACAGTTATTGATTAATAGTGAATAATTTCCATAATTTATAAAAATATAAGTTCCCACTTGTTCTTCCATTAGATACTCGTTTATGTGTAGAATCAACATAGGAAAACCTTTAATTTTTTCCAATGCTCAATATTTTCTACCACCACAACAAACAAAACTTCAGTCAACAGACTGTGTAATTGGACGTGAACCTTAGATGAGTAGTATCGATATCCATATATTAATTAAGTTAGGTGTTTCTGCTGTTTTTGGCCTTATTATCGGCCTAGAACGAGAATTAAAAAGGAAACCAGTTGGACTTAAGACAAGTCTGGTTATCTCGGTTGTGAGTTGTTTGCTTACAATTGTATCGATTGAATCGGCGTATATGTTTCCTAATTCGGATAATGTCAAAATTACAATGGACCCTCTTCGCTTAGCAGCACAGATTGTTTCAGGAATTGGTTTCTTAGGTGCGGGTGTTATCCTAAGACGGGGCAATGATAGTATTTCAGGATTAACTACTGCTGCCATGATATGGGGAGCCGCAGGAATTGGCATAGCTGTCGGAGCTGGTTTTTTCATAGAGGCATTTGTTGGTGTTGCACTACTTATGATTAGTGTGGAATTTGTTCCATTTTTAATGAAGATCATTGGTCCGAAACAATTACGGGAAAAAGAAGTCATGTTGCACTTGTTTATTAGAGATCAAAATCAAATTGATAAAGCCATTTCTTTCTTATTAGATAAAAATTATATTGTTCGTAGACTTAAGATTAAAGATTTAGACAACGGGGACCATCTTGTTCAAATCTTAGTTGCAGTGGATTACCGTGAAAAGACAACCGATGTGTATTCCTCTGTATCGAATTTAGAAGGTGTTCAGAAAGTTGAAATCGAAAGTATTGGCTAGAAAAAAATTTATGTTAAATCAAAATTTTCTCTTGCAAGATAATAGCAATACAGATATAATTTTTCTTGTACCAATAAACTGGGGGATTAGCTCAGCTGGGAGAGCGCTTGCATGGCATGCAAGAGGTCAGGGGTTCGAGCCCCCTATTCTCCATATTTCGAAAACCTTTGCGCTGCAAGGGTTTTTTTTATTTCTCTGATTTACAAAATAACATCCAACCCTCTCAATTATTTCTCCTAATAAATATTTTATGGGTATTTTTACCTTTTTAAAAAATTTCCTATTGCAAATTCCCTTCTCAATATAATAAAATCGAAAATGTAATTTAAAAATTTAGAAAAATCTGTATTTAAAGGAGTGAATTGTAAAAAAATTAATTTCTTCCGGTATAATTACCGCCACGATCTATTTTTCCTCAACAAATGACCAATCAGCATTGTCTTTTATTTGACCTCAGATTTGAACAAAGGGTTTTTATATGAGAGGGGGAACTACCATTGGAGGCAAAAAAAACTAAGGTTAATTCTGAAAGCGATTACACCGCAATTGTTCAATCATCATCATTTCAAAAATTACTCTCCGAAAAGAAAAAATTCATCGTGCCAATCACCATATTCTTTTTTTGTTTTTATTTTGCATTGCCTATATTAACTTCCTATTCGACAGTGTTAAATCATAAGTTTATCGGAAGTATAACATGGGCATGGGTCTTTGCTTTCTTACAATTCGTCATGACATGGGTTTTATGTATGCTTTACTCGAAAAAAGCAGCAAGATTTGATGAATTAGCTAATAAAGTCATCCAAGAAGGGGGGACTAACTAATGAATACAGCTGCATTTACTATGTTTCTATGTATCGTTTTTGTCACGTTAGTGATTACATACTACGCTTCAAAACGGACGAAAAATGCAAGTGAGTTCTACACGGCTGGCGGAGGTCTTACTGGCTGGCAAAATGGACTTGCCATCGCTGGGGATTATATGTCCGCTGCATCCTTCCTTGGAATTGCAGGGGCAGTCGCCTTAACGGGATTTGATGGCTTCTTTTATAGCATTGGTTTCCTAGTTGCCTATCTTGTTGTACTTTATTTGGTAGCTGAACCTCTAAGAAACCTCGGAAAATATACCTTTGCAGATATGATTGCTGCAAGATTTGATGCAAAAAAAGTGCGTGGTTTTGCCGCCATGAACACGGTAACCATTTCGATTTTTTACATGATTGCTCAGCTAGTTGGTGCAGGTGCACTTATCAAATTATTATTAGGCTTAGAATATACCACATCCGTTTTAATTGTTGGCGTACTAATGACTGTATACGTTATTTTTGGAGGAATGCATGCAACAAGCTGGGTCCAAATCATTAAAGCCGTTCTATTAATGGGTGGTACCTTAGTCATTTCTATTATTGTCTTTGCCAAATTTAACTGGAGTATTACCGATATGTTTGCACAAATGAAAACTGCAACACCGTTAAAGGAGACCTTCTTAAATCCTGGCGTAAAATACAAAATTGGCCTTGATACGATTTCGTTAAACATGGGACTAGTTCTAGGAACAGCTGGTCTGCCCCATATTCTTGTTCGTTTCTTTACAGTAAAGGATGCCAAAACTGCTCGTTCCTCAGTCGTTTATGCCACATGGATCATTGGGATTTTTTACGTTATGACCATTTTTCTTGGTTTCGGCGCGGCAGCTTTTGTAGGTAACAGTACAATTGTTGCAGCTAATCCGGCAGGAAATATGGCTGCTCCGCTTTTAGCCCAAGCTCTTGGTGGAAATATGTTATTTGCTTTTATTTCAGCAGTCGCTTTTGCAACTATTCTGGCTGTTGTTGCTGGCCTTGTTCTAACAGCTGCCTCAGCGTTTGCCCATGATTTCTATAACGTTATCCTTAAAAAGGGAAAAGCAACAGAAAAGCAGCAAGTGGGTATGGCACGCTGGGCAGCAGTTGGAGTTTCTGTCATATCTATTATACTTGCGTTAGGTGCACAAACTCTTAATGTCGCCTTCTTAGTTTCACTTGCCTTTGCCGTCGCAGCGAGTGCAAATTTACCTGTTATCCTGTATACAATTTACTGGAAACGCTTTAACACAACCGGTGCCGTTTGGGCTATGGTGGTTGGGCTTATTTCAGCAATCGGCTTAGTGCTAGTCAGCCCGAATGTATTCAGCCCTGAAATTGGAAAAGCTATTTTTGTAGGTGAGCCTTGGTTCCCGTATACAACTCCAGGAATTGTTTCTATTCCACTCGGATTTATTGCGGGCTATCTTGGAACTATTTTCTCAAGCCAAAAAGCCGATGTAAAAAGATATGAGGAAGTACTGGTTAAATCGAATACTGGCATTAGAATTGGTAGTTAAATAAGCGAATGGGACTGAATCATTTTCAGTCCCATTTGTTTTAAAAATGTATATTATCTTGGTCCTTTTCTTCCTGGACCTGTTTTCGTACTATTTCTTCCTGAAGTAACGGTTTGGGACCTTCTTTCAGAGCTGCCTTTTCCTCCAGACCTATTTTCCCTTCTACCTGTATCGTTTCGATTTCGTGATGTCCTTGATCCTGCTTTACTCATTCCACGTTTATCTTTATGAACTGTATTACGTTCTTTTTTAACGTCTTCTGTTTCGGATTTCTCTTCGCTATTACTCATATTTTGTTTTGGAATAATGATGTTTAACTCTTGTTCAATCGTTTCGAGCATAGGCCTGTCCGCCGAAGAATAAAAGGTAATTGCAAGGCCTGTCATTCCAGCTCTGCCTGTTCGGCCAATTCGATGAACATAACTGTCAGAATCTTCTGGGATATCATAATTAAACACATGCGTGACGCCTTCAACATCAAGTCCTCTCGCCGCCACATCTGTAGCAATTAACAATTGCACTTCGGCATCCCTAAAACGCTTCATCACTCGTTCTCTCTTCGCTTGAGACAAATCACCATGCAATTCATCGCAAGAAAAGCCATTTGCTTTCAGGACATCAAAAAGTTTACTTACTCTTCGTTTCGTCCGACAAAAAACTACTGCTAAATAGGGACGATACATTTCCACTAATTGAATAAGCGTGGCTTGTTTAGCACGATCCGTTGTATGAATCGCAATCTGCTTAACATTTTCAGCGGGTCCTTGTGTTTTTTCTACTTGAATATATTCAGGCTCACGCATATGCTTTTTTGCTAGTTTGCGAATTTCAGGCGGCATTGTTGCTGAAAACAGCATCGTTTGCCTGCTTGCTGGAGTTTCTCTAATAATATCCTCCACTTCATTAAGAAAGCCTATATGGAGCATTTGGTCTGCTTCGTCTAAAACAAGGAAGGATATTTCCGATAAACGGATGGTTTCTCTTCTAATATGATCTAAAAGTCGGCCAGGAGTCCCAACAACAATCTGCATTCCCCTCTTTAATTTTTTTAACTGTTTATCGACATCCTGCCCGCCGTAGACAGCCAGGACATCTACACCGTTAATGTCTGCTATCAATTTTTCAATTTCATCTGTAATTTGCAGTGCTAATTCTCTGGTTGGAGTCACGATAAGCGCTTGAACCTGTTCTGCATCATGATTAATTTTTTCAAGTATCGGTAGAATAAAAGCAAACGTCTTCCCTGTTCCCGTTTGCGCCTGTGCAATTATATCGTTACCATTCATCACAAATGGAATCGCTTGTTCTTGAATCGGTGTCGGTTTTGCTATACCGTGGCCGCGTAATTTATTCACTAATGTTTCTGAAATACCCAATTTTAAAAAATCCGACAAAAAAACCCCTACTTTCATTTTTAACCTATCCATTTATTTTGATTGTTTATCATTCCAATTGCAAATATACTTTTCCTGTCGTTATTCAAAAAAATATATAAATGTTTAGACATTAGTTGCCTTTTTCTTTTAAAACAACTATAATTTTTGTATTACAATACAATACCAACTTATTTCATCGGAATAGTAAACTTTGGAGGTGGAGAATATTATGAACCAAAACAGTTTTCTCATCATGCATGGCCTAGGCGGGAGCGGCCCCGATCATTGGCAAACATGGCTGGCTCAAGAATTAACACAAAGGAATCATCATGTTTGTTACCCAACTTTCTCTAACTTTGATTCACCTAATAAGAATGTCTGGTTGGAGGAACTGTCCGCTACGATGAAGACGATTCCTGAGGAAAATAAATTAACGATTATCACACACAGTCTAGGATGCTTGCTATGGCTTCATTATGCCTCTACTCTAAACAAACAAATTGCCAAACAAGTTATACTCGTTGCACCGCCATCTCCATCACATATTCTCACTGAAGCGAAATCCTTCTATCCGGTACCGGTGGATGGAAACCATTTAATGCGAACATCTGTGGAAACATTATTTGTCCATTCATCAAATGATCCCTATTGCAGTTTGGACGATTCAAAAAACTATTTAAATCTCGGGCTGCCTTCCGTTACCATACCAAATGCTGGTCATATTAATACGAAGTCCGGACACGGGGAATGGCCATGGATCTTAGATTTATGTCTTTCTCGTAAAGAAATTGTTCAATATTGATAAAAAGAAGGAGTGAGACATCACTCCTTCTTTTTATTGACGTTACTTCTATTCTAAGCCATTATATAAATTAATTTTATCTGTTTTATCAATCACAATTAATCGATTATATAAATATTTCAAGGAGGAAATACATTTGGATTTGCATCAGTTGTATGTTTTTACAAAAGTGGTTGAACACAAAAGCTTTTCAAAAGCAGCAGATGATATTTTTTTAAGCCAATCAACCGTTAGCTCTCACATCCAAGCATTAGAAAAGATGTTAAATATGAATCTTTTTGATCGTGTCGGAAGAGAAAGTATTCTTACTCCTCAAGGGGAACGCTTATATCAGTGGGCACTCAAGCTTTTGCTCATTAAGGACCAAGCATTGCTTGACCTAAAAGAGGGGATAACAGACCTCCGTGGAATGATAAGGATCGCAGCGAGCTCTGTTCCTGGGCAATTTATGGTTCCGCGAATGGTCAAGCAATTTAGAGTACAGTATCCTGAAGCGACGTTTCATATCAATCAATCTTCCTCAAAAATTGTGGCCGAAAAGGTTTTAAATGGATCTGTTGATGTTGGGATACTGGGTGATAAATACGAAAACGATAAACTTCACTATATTCCTTTATTAAAAGAAAAATTAGTCTTAATTACATCGAACCAAAACGAGATTGTGGGACCTGTCAATATCGAGGAAATTTTAGATTATCCATTTGTGATGCGTAATTCTAGCTCAGGAACGAATGCTCTTTTGGAACGTTTCCTTAAGAAAAGTAAGATTCATAAGGACAAATTAAATATCATTGCTTATATAGAAAGCGGTCAGAGTTTAATGCAATTTGTCCTACAGGATATTGGCATTTCGATTATATCTGAAATTGCTGCAAGCGAATATTCCTCTAAAAATATGCTTAAGATGCATGTTATAAATGGCTTTGATGACGAAAGATATTTTTATCTTGTTTACAACATTAATAAAACGCAATCACTCCTATCAAAATTATTTATTGAAGGTGCCTTGGATATGGTTGGCGGTGACCACACAAATTGGGCTGAGTAAATACTCAGCCTATTTTATTTTATCAAGGAACAGGGTATTACGGTTTCAGGATAACTTTAATACAATCTTCCATTTTTGTATCAAATACTTCATACCCATGTTTTGCTTGGTCCAAGGGCAGTACATGGGTGATAATGTCCCCAGGGTCAAGCTTTCCTCCATTTATCATATCGTATAGGAACGGCATATAAGGAATAACTGGGGCCTGTCCAGTCTTAATATCCACGTTTCGTTGGAAAATATCTCCTAGCGGAAAAGCATTATATCGACCGCCATATGCACCTGTTATTTGAATGGTTCCGCATTTTCGGACTGCTTGACTAGCAATGACAATCGCGCCCATCGCCCCACCATGAAGTTTCATGCCCGAAGCAAGAAATTCAAGCGGTGTCCATTTTCCATCCATTCCGACTGCATCAATCACGATGTCTGCCCCGCCTTGGGTAATTTCCTTTAGATATTCTCCAGTGTTAGCATGTTGTTCAAAATTAACAATTTCCACCTTATTTGTTCGTTTGGCATGCTGCAAACGGTAATCAATATAATCAACTGCAATCACTCGTTTTGCACCATTTAACCATGCAAATTTTTGGGCTAGCAATCCCACCGGACCGCAGCCAAGAATAATAACCGTATCACCATCTTTTACACCAGCATGATCAACACTCCAATAAGCAGTTGGAGCTGCATCAGCAAGTAACGCTAGTTTTTCATCTTCCACCTCACAATTTTCTGGAATCTTAAATGGGGTGAAATTCCCATATGGGACGCGCATGTATTCAGCCTGCCCCCCTGCATAACCACCGGTTAATTCAGAATAACCGAAGAAACCTCCAATTTCTCCATGAGGATTGGAATTATCACATTGACTTGTTAGGTCATTAGTACAATACCAACAATGACCGCAACTAACATTGAATGGAATTATCACTCGGTCACCTTTTTTAAGTTTAGTAACTTCTGGGCCAACCTCTTCGACTACTCCCATCGGCTCGTGACCAATAACATAGTCTGTTGGCAAGCTTGGAATCATCGCATGAATTAAATGTAAATCGGAACCGCATATCGCTGAAGAAGTAATTTTCACAATGATATCATCAGCATTTTTTATTTCTGGATCTTTGACCTCTTTTACTTGAACATTTTTTATGCCTTGGTATGTAACTGCCTTCATTCAGTTTTCTCCCTCCTATTATTTGTTTGGCGTCGCGAACATGCCAAGGCGGTCCGTATCGTTAGGGAAAAGGTTTAATTGGGCAATTTGCACGGCTGTTTCAGCAGACTTCAAATCAATAGGGAATTGTTCCTTTAGATTATGAGGATGAAGCCAGCCCTTTTTAACCATTAAGTCAGAAATTTCCGTGTGCAAATCAATCGCTGCTTCCATTTGTTTATGTAAAGCCCTTCTAAGTTCAGGATTGGCGGTTTCGGTTATCGCAAACCCGTAGTTGCGTATTCCTGTTTTCACGGCCAGTAAAAAGTCCATGGCAAAAGCTGAATCTGCCAAGTCCGGCATTCCTTCTGCGTTCCTTGGATCTAAATAGTCATCCAATTTTTCCACCTCACTTATTGTAGTAGTTGGCTTTGTTTATAGAAACCGATAAGTTCATTAATATCTTTAATCGTTTGCTGTACATCTTTTTGCATCAGTGCTTTTAGTTCATTATCGAAACAGAGTCCTTGCATTAATTTTGATTTAAGCAAGCAAACCGTTTTAAAGTTTAGAATTTCATGGGTTTCCATCGTTTCATGTAAACCCAAGCTACCCTCCTCCATATAAACACCTCCAGTTTCTTAACATATGTATTTTCCCCTTTTGTCGTTTCCTTTTATGCAGATGATAAGGTGAATAAACTGGGATTATCTAAGAAAATATAATGAGGATAAAGTATGTTCGTGTTGGAGGGAACGAAAATGACAAAGTATTTAGGCCTTCATGAAACATTAGACCTTCATGAATTGTTATCATTTAAAAATCTTTGCTTAACTAAGGCGACAACGATGAGTGTTTTGGCCCAAGACGAGGAACTGAAGACAATACTTTCAGGGGATGTCACTACAGGTACCCAGCATATACAACAGCTACAGCAGTTTTTGAGAGATCGGAGGGAAAAGCAGTGAATCATTTCATTCAAAACATGATGGGAATGGGCGGAATGACTGACCAAGTCATTGCAACTGACTTTCTCATTTCCGCAAAGGCCGGTGTGAGAAATTATGCTGTTGCGATTACGGAAACCGCTACACCAGAATTGAAAGCAGCCTTACGAGCACAATTAAATGACGCCATTGCTACACATGAAAAAATAACCAACTTTATGGTAGCAAAGGGTTTTTATCATCCACATGATCTAAGTGAGCAGCTGCAGGTGGACCTAACAGTGTCAGATACGGCATTAAATCTTGCACAAAAGAAGGAAAATGCCTCGATTAGATTATAAGAAAAAGGGAGAACGCTTTGTTCTCCCTTTAAATGATCGTGCACATTTCCTTTAATTTCTTTTTATCTATTTTTCCCACATGGGTTTTTGGCAGTTCTTCTAAGAAAATGAATCGCTTTGGAATTTTGTATCGACCTAATTTATGCTCGCAATAAGGTCTCAATTCTTCCTCTCCTACAGTTGAAGAGTCTTTTAACACAATAAAAGCGGTTACAATTTCGCCCCATTTTTTATCCGGCAATCCGAGGACTGCGACCTCATCTATGTCTGGGTGTTCCGCGAGCCATTGCTCTATTTCAAGCGGATATACATTCTCTCCGCCTGTGATAATCATATCTTTCTTCCGGCCGACAATATAATAGAAGCCTTCTTCATCCCTTTTGGCTAAATCCCCTGTATGAATCCAGCCCTCCATCAACGTTTCCGATGTTGCTTGTTCATTATTCCAATAAAACGAAAAAGCATGCTTCCCTTTAATTAATAGTTCACCAACCTCATTGTTTTCTGCTTCTTGGCCATCTGATTTTACTAATTTTATCGAATTAAACAGCATCGGTTTACCGACAGACCCACGTTTTATTTGGGCATCTTCCGGGCTAATATAAAAATTATTCGGCCCTGCTTCCGTTAACCCATACCCCTCTTTAAAGGCTAACCCCTTTTTTTGAAAAGCCTCATATATTTGTAGAGGACAGGGCGCAGCACCTGATAAAAAGATTTTCATTGTCGGAAAATCGCTGCCTTGAAAGTCATCGGTTTGAATGAGCAAATGATACATGGTAGGCACCAAGAGAATAATCGTACAGCGATGACGATTGATGGATTCCACTGCCTTTTGTCCGGTAAATTGATCGCCTATAACAACAGTTCCACCAATCATAAGGACAGGGATACTAAGCGCATTTATTCCACCCGTATGAAACATCGGTAAATAATTTACCGTAACATCCTCAGCTGTTAAGCTCCAACTTATTATTGTGTTCATTGCATTCCATAAGATTGACTGATGACTTAACACTACACCCTTAGGTTTACCGGTTGTTCCCCCTGTATAAATCATCGCCAACGGGTCGGTTTCAATGATATCTTCTGTAAAACTATCTCTAATTGGATACGAAGAAATTTCAAGATAATTTTCCGCTCTAATTAAAAAGGAATTCGGGCAAACGTTGGTTAATTGTTCGTAGATCGTCTCAAATTGCTGATGAATACCAATTAACACGGGTGTACAATCCTGCAGTATTTCGCTGATCTCATGCTGCGATAATCGCCAATTCAGAGGAACCAAGATGGCTCCCAATTTTCCACAGGCAAATAATAAATCAAAATAGCTAATATCATTAGGTGATAAAAGGGCAACCCGATCGCCTTTTCTAACACCTTGGGACAGAAGCCAGCTTGCTACAGACTTTGCACGTTCATTTACTTCTTTAAACGTCCAAGCTTGGTTTGTTTTTTCATCTATAATTGCATCCTTTTCCGGAGATAATCTTGCTCTATTATCAAGCCAATCCAGTTCCCACCTCACCGAATAATCGCTCCTTCACTACTAGATGCAACTATCTTACTGATTTCCAGTTACAAGGGAGTTACATAATCAGACTCTATTATCGGATAAGAAAGGTTATCGACTCATTTTTGAAGGATATCTACAAATTGCTCACGTGTAACCCTCTTCTTATCTTTATAATTCATTATCTAAAAATTGTGTAATTGCGTTTACTAGCTGTGGAAGATCATCCACCAATGGGGAGTGACCACAATTCTTTAACTCAATAAACCTAGCTTTTTCCCCTAGGTCCTCTAGTAATTCCTTCGTCATGTCTCCAGTTACCACATAATCACGGTCTCCGCTTAGCACCAGTACTGGTACCGTAATATCATCCACTTTCCCATTTCCTTCAACTAGTCCATTATGATGGTGGCTGATATTAAACGTGTTATTGGAATGATGAACCTCAGCTAAGTTCCGCTGGGTTCTCATATCTTGAACATACGCATCATAAAGTTCAGGTGCAGGCTGATTGTGAGTATAGATAACAGCGTTCCAAATGAGCTTCAATAATTCAGTGTTATTCGTGTCATAAGCGGTTTGGACAGGTATTGTTTTCGTAACATCCCTTTTGATCTCTTCATGTAACGCAAATCTCCGCGGCTCATCATTTTCATTTAATTTCCCGTCAAATGGATAGCCACGGGTGGATTCAGATGCTAATAAAATAAGTTTGTTTGCATACCCAGGGTAATCCGCCACAAACTGCATAGCAACCGCACCACCGGTTGACCATCCAACAACCGCAAAATCCTTTAAGCCTATTTCATCAACAAACAGCTTTACATCATCTGAAAAATCTTTTATAGACATTACTAGTTGGTTATAGGTTGAACCGCCAAATCCTCGTAAGTCAACCGCATATAGTTTATATTTGGCATCCAAATTCTCAAGCACCAAATCCCAGTGCTTCGAAGAAGTCATATTTCCGTGGATTAACAAAACTTTTATTTCTCCTCCATCCCTTTCCCGATAAGTAAGTGTTTCGCCATTTGTAAGTTTAGCTTCCTTTAATGTCACATTAACCATCCAGATCAACCTTCCCCCATTTAATTGTAGTTGCTCCCCACGCATAGCCAATTCCAGCACTAACTAAAACGACAACATCGCCTTCTTTTACTTTTCCATCTGATAAGGCCAACTCCAAGGACAATATCTGATCAATTTGCCCGATATGACCATAATCTTCTAGATAAATAGACTGCTCTTCGGACAAACCCAGTTCTTTTAAAACATATTCATGTGCGGACTTTTTCATGTGAAGGATACCAAGATAAGAAATATCCTTCTCGCTAAACCCACTTTTCCTTAAAGATTCACGAATGACCTTTAGAAAATTATTCATTGATTTCTGTTCGAGGCGCTTCTTCATACCTTCTGGATCGAGAACATCGAGCTTATTAAGCCGCTGAGCAATAGCCTCTTTTGTAATGGGGTTCTTAGTCCCTCCGGAAACAACGACGACGTCATCTGAAAAAGAACCATCAGTAATTATTTCCGTTTCCATTAATAGGTTTTCGTTATGCCCTTTTTTTAAAAGTATCGCTCCACCGCCAGCACCGAGATTAAACATGAAACGGGTCCTTGGATTGTCGTAATCAATGAAATCCACATTCCGATACCCACCTGCAAGAAGAACCGTTTCAATACCTGGATCAGCAATCATCATAGATTTTGCTACTTTTAATGCCATGACAGTTGTTCCGCATCTTAAGGCAACATCAAATGCCCATGCATTCAAAGCTCCAACTGCTTCTTGAAGTTTAATACCAGCGGTCCACAGAGGGTATTCCTTATGTTCCTCACCAATATAAATGACAAGGTCAATCTCCATTGGATCGATTCCTGCTTTAGCAATAGCTTGTTTGGCAGCGACGATCCCCATTTCACACGTATGGTCTTCTGGTCCTGGGATATACTTTTTCTTTATGCCCATTTTTTCTTCAACAACTGAAACAGGGATATCGGCCATTTCTGCAATTTCTTTTCCAGTCAAAAATTGTTCAGGCAAATAAATGCCCGTGCTCAGGATCCCGATTTGCAAACCTAATCACCTACCTCTCTATGCTTTTTCCGCCATTGCCTTCATAAAAATCAGCGCTTCTTCAATCGATTCAAATAATGTTTCTCTGTCCTCTTGAACATGGGTAACTTTTATTCTCCATTGTTTCTCGCCTGTTTCCTTCTCAAAAGCGGCCAACTGAAACCGAACAACAAAAGAAGCAATTTGATTTAACTCCATTCCTTCCTCCTTCTATCCCGCCAGTTTCCCCTCTTTTTTTGCGGATGGTTGTTTTTTTCTTTTCCATGAAAGCGTACTTAACGTACCAACAATTCCACGAGGGAAAAACATCACCACCAAGATATAAATTATCCCGAAGAAGATTATCCAACGCTCAAAAATCCAATGCTCTTTCGCTAATTCTGTCAGCCAATCATGAGCAAATTCAATTAATCCTGCCCCGATAATTGCCCCAATTAATGTTCCAACCCCGCCAATGATCGTCATTAATAAGGCATCTAAGGTGATATCCATTGAGAACACACTCGTATTCACAAATCGGAGCGAAATCGCATATAAAATCCCTGCAACACCCGCCAGTACTCCAGATACAACACTTGCGGCAATTTTATAATGAAGAACATGATACCCTAATGATTCCGTTCTCTGCTCATTTTCTCTAATTGCCTGTAACACGCGTCCCAACGGTGAATTGGTAAATCGCTTCAGGATGAGAAAAACGGCAACCATAACAATAAGACTGAGGAGATAAAAATTAGTTCGGTCAATAAACAATTCTGGGACCCGAAAAGTGAACCCATCATTTCCATAGGTCAAGGTCCGCCACTTTTCCGCTAGGACGAGGAAAAGGCCAGATAAAGATAGGGTTAGCATTGCGTAAAAATGACTTTTCAAACGTAGTGTAAGCAACCCAACAATGAAGCTGACCACAGCTGTAAGCACAATTGTTGTTAAGACTGCCAGTAAAAAGAAAATAAGCGTTGGTTCAAATCGTTTCATAAAAATGCCCATTGAATAAGCTCCAATTCCAAAAAACATGGCATGCCCAAATGAGACGATTCCCGTAAAGCCCAATAAGAGGTCATAGCTCATCGCAAAAATTGAAAACACAAACACTTGTGTTAACAAAATCAATAGGTTTCTAGATTCATAAACAAAAGGTAATAGCAGCAGAAAAGCGGCGACGACTAAAAATATCGCTGTCATTCTATTCCCTTGAATAAATCTCAATGTATTTTCACCCCTTCGCTCCAAATAAACCCTGCGGCCGAATAATAAGGACAATTGCCATTAGGAGCATATTAACTGCCAGTGAGAGGTCCGGGACATAATAGGCCATAAAAGAACCGGAAAGCCCTACTAAGATGGCGGCTAAAACGGAGCCCTTAAAATTGCCCATCCCCCCAATGACGACAACAATGAACGCTAAAATGGCAAACTCCATTCCCATACCCGCATGGATTACTCCCGAATATGGTCCAAGGAGGACACCACCTAGAGCAGCCATTCCGGCACCAATCATAAACACAAACATAAATACCCTTTGAATATTGATTCCAAGCGCCTGAACCATTTCTTTATTCATGACGCCAGCTCGGACCACTAGACCAATTTTGGTCTTTTTGAGTAAAAATTGAACGCCGGTAAAAATGAGAAATCCCACAAAAATGATAAAGACTCGATACTTAATAATAATGACGCCGCCAAGCTCCCAGCTTCCTTTTAAATAATCGGGGGGCGATGCGGTTATTTGATTAGGACCCCAAATGACTTTCAGCATTTCGGATAAAACCAGCATTAAACCAAGAGTAATTAATATTTGCTGGACATGATTTCCATACACCGGTTTAATGATCCACTTTTCGGTAATAATCCCTAACAGAAATCCTGTTAGGATGGCGCCAATAATTCCAATCATAAAGCTGCCTGTTTTCGAGTAAATCCAAAGACCACTATAAGCTCCCCAGGCAAATAACCCGCCATGAGCAAAATTCAGCACGTCCATCAAACCAAAAATGAGGGTTAAACCGGCGGCTAATAAAAAAATCAGCATCCCTGTTGCCAAGCCATTTAAGGTTAAATTCATGAGTAATTCCACAAAGATGTTCCCCCTTCCTTACGCAATCCCTAAATATTTTCGTTTCATTTCTTCATCTTCTTTTAATTGCTTCATTGTTCCCTGACTTACAGTTCTTCCATCATCGATAATGTAAAAACAATCACCAATCGTGCTTGCCATCATGAAATTTTGTTCCACTAACACAATGGTGGTTTGATCTTTCATTTGTAAAATAGATTCCATCACCTTCTCAACCACGATGGGGGCCAAGCCTTTACTAGGCTCGTCAATTAACAAGAGCTCGTTTTCATTTACATAGGCTCTGGCAATCGAAAGCATTTGTTTTTGCCCGCCGCTTAAAAGGCCGCCTGGTTTTTTCCAAAACTTTTTCAAGTCTGGAAACAACTCTAAAATCGAATCCATCCTTTTAGCCGTTTCTTCATTTTCTTTCTGAATTGCCACGCGCATATTTTCCTCTACTGTTAAACCTGCAAAAATCCCTTGATCTTCGGGGACATAGCCGATACCCTTTTTAGCAATGGAATAGGTGGGAAGTGTTTGTATTGTTTCTCCTTTAAAAGCAATACTTCCCTTCGAAGCTGGATTTAGTCCCATAATGGTTCGTAATGTCGTCGTTTTTCCTGCTCCATTTCTTCCAAGCAGTACCGTTACTTCGCCTTTTTTCACCTCAAAGGAAACACCTTGTAGAATATGGTATTGACCAATATGCGTTTCTACTTGATCAAGCTTCAACAGGTCGTTCATCAAAATGACCTCCTAAATAGGCAGACTGAACGGTTTCATTTTTCATGATTTCTTCAGGAGTTCCGTCTGCTAGCAGTCTTCCATTAAATAACACCATCACTGAATCTGATAGATCCAAAATCATATCCATTTTGTGTTCAATCAGGACAATCGTCCGGTTCGCTTGTGCTTTTATTTTTTTAATAACTTCTAATATCGCTGGAACTTCTTCAAGCGACATCCCCGCTGTTGGCTCATCTAATAAAAGTACCTCAGTTCCAAGAGCCAGCAGCATCGCAATCTCAAGCTTCCGCTTTTCCCCATGCGCGAGGTTACTTGCTAGTGAATTCTTTTTTTCATCTAATAGGACCAATTTCAACCACTCAAGAGCCTTTTCTTCAAATACCCGGTACTTTTTATAGTGGAACAACATTTGGTAACGAATTCCTGCTTGCGATTGAACGGCTAACCTGACATTTTCTAAGACTGTTAGATTTGGAAAGACATTAGTGATTTGAAAAGAACGGCCGATTCCCACCCTTGTTCGATTCGTAGATGAAAATCTCGTAATATCTTTGCCGCGATAATATATTTTTCCTTTAGTAGGAGTTAATTGTCCGCTTAACAGGTTGAAAAAGGTTGTTTTCCCGGCCCCATTTGGGCCAATAATTGACTTGAAGTGTTTTTCAGGAACGGAAATACTGACGGAATCCACTGCAGTATGACCGCCAAACGTAATTGATAAATCATCGGTTTCAATAAGTGTAGACATTCGTTTCACCACCTAAGTTCTTAGCGTAAAATAAGGAAGAGGGTGACCAGCAATTTATGTCGGTCAAACCCTCGTCATTTTTTATCAGTTGAGATGACTTTAACTTATTTATTCCGTATTGGTGGTGCAGTTTCTTCAGGAGATAGCTCCCTGATCAGTACTGGGACTGGGTATGGAACACCATCTTTCTTCTCCAGCTTAATTGCATACAAGGTTTGCAGTGCCTGGTGATCCTCTGGTCGGTAAGTCATCTTTCCTTTCGGTGTTTCAAAGCTCATACCTTCCATGGTTTCGATTAATTTATCAGCATCTGCAGAACCTTCCGTTTTCTTCAATGCCTCTACAATCGAAATAGCAGCACTCATCCCCCCTGGGGTAAATAAATCAGGAACTTCGTTGTTAAATCTCTTCTTATGTTCCGCTACGAGCCAGTCGTTAATTTTATTTTTCGGCAGGTCATGATAATAAACAGTAAAACCTTCCATCCCAATCAACGGCTCCATTGTTGATAAAGCAGCAATATCCGGGGCTCCAGTCGAAATTTTGATTCCTTTTTCTTGAACCTTCATATCGGACAACTGTTTCCAAGGGGAGTTTGCTCCGGCCCATACCACAAATAAGTAATCAGGTTTTGCGTCAACTATTTTTTGAATATTAGAAGTAAAATCTGTCGCTGCTGGATCCGCATATTCTTCCTTCACGATTTCAGCACCCAGCTTTTGGGCGGCTTTCTTAAAAGCAGCAACACCATCACGACCAAACGAATAATCCGGAGCAAGTGTCGCTATTTTCACTCCCTTTTTTGCAATCGTTGCAGCACCTGCTACGGCATCTTGAGAAGAGTTACGTGCTGAATGGAACATATACTTATTAAACTCTGAACCTGTAATGCTATCAGCTGCTGCAGGTTCAACCACCATTATCTTTTGATATTCTTCAGCGAGCGGTAAGACGGCCAAGGTATCCGCAGAACTGGAGGATCCAACAAGGAAATCTACCTTATCTTCCTCTAATAGCTTTGTTGCTTTTTGCACAGCTACTTCCGGCTTCGTTTCTGTGTCTTCCACAATGAATTCAATTTTTCTGCCAGCAACCTCCAATTTACCTTCGGTTGCATAATCAAGGCCTAGCTCAAAACCTCTTAAGGTTTGCTTTCCGTAGGCTTCTAAAGCCCCAGTTTTGGAGGCAAGCACGCCAATTTTGATTGGATCTTTATTTTCCGAACCACCATTGTCTTTCGAGTCTGATGATGATTGATCTGAGCTGCATGCACTGGCAAACATCATCACAAAAATAAGTAAACCTAAAATTGCCCATTTCCCTCTATTACCCTTCACTCTTTTTCCTCCTTAAAATGTTTAATATCAAAATGGCATAGCTTTGATTTTATGATAGGAGATGGAAGTTACAAACTAGTTACAAAAATAGAAGCAGCCTCTTATTAAGGCTGCTTCATTGGATGGACGACTTTTTCTGATTCAATGATCATCTGATACATATGCTTAGTCGGTTCTAACGGAGTTACTCCTAGTTCTTCCTCTAATACATCTGTACATTTTTGATACCATTTCATCGCTTGAGGACGGTTATTTTTCCGGTAATAACAATACATGAGCAAACGATACGCTTCTTCCCATGTTCGGTCGCGTTCAAGAATTTTTTCACACCAGAATATAGCCGTCTCGTAATTTTCCTTGCGAACCATTAACTGGGCCATTTTCTCGGCCCCTCGTAAAAAATAAACGAGCATGCTCTCTCTTTTGTTAATACACCAATCATCATAACGGCGGTCAGGTAAGTATTCTCCTTGATAAAGTTGCAAGCCCTTTTCTAAAAAGTTAATGACTTTATCAGGATCAGATTCTTGTAATCCTTCTAGAATCCATGTTTGAAATTGGGTCGTATCTAATTCAATCACAGCATTCGGATTTAGCCCATAGAACAAGCCTTCCCTTATTATAAAAAATGGTGCAGCTCTCGCCTTCCGTAATGGTTCCAGCACATTTTGCAGACTATTTAAGGCCACTTTAAAATCACGGTCCGCACTTTTTTTATCTTGATAAGGCCAAAGGATTTGAATGATTTCATCCTTGGCAATCGATTCACTTACTGTAATTAATAACTGAAACAACTCCTTGGCTTTTTCTCTTTGCCAATCCTTCTCCCTAACTTCCTTCTCACCGAGCCATAGTTTGAATTGACCAAGAGTTTGAACCCGAATTGTGTAACCAGGATGTGCTTCAAACATGGCCACTCCCATTTCCCGAAGGATTTTCTCGACATATGGTTTTTGAATTTCCTCTTTCCTGCATTCAATTAACAAAGGTACAAACACTTGCAAATCCTTTGGACTAAATACAGATCTCTTCTGAAAAAAGAATTCAAAATCGTGAACTTGGACGGAACGTAAGAATTCAGTCATCGTTTTCATAAATAAATCTGTTTCTTTCTGTAAATAATAAATATAGGAAAACCAGAACTTGCTTAACATTAGCCCAAATGAATCTTCACATTGTTCGAATAAAGAATTGGCTTTTTCTAAAAACAGATAGGCCTTAGGCAGCCGTTGATTATAAATACAGGCGATCCCCATGCAAAGGGTAATTAAAGCAGAAAGCCAGACATCATGGACTTTCTCTGTCTCTTGAAGAGCTTTTTCGCCTGCATCTAAGGCCCGATGGAGTTCTCCACTCGTTCCATATAAAATACAGAGACCCATTAGTGGTTCCGCTTTCCCTCTGTCGACATTCAATTGATCCATAATTTCTAAAGCAGTCTGGTAGCAGTTTTCAGCTAAGTTTAATTCATATTTATTTAGAATCTGTACGGAATGACCCATGCGAATCCAGCCACATGCCTCAACAAATGGGGCCTTTAGGCTTATTCCTTGCTGAATTCCCGCTTGTGCAAGTTCTTTTGCCTTTAATCCCTCGCCCGTAAACGCTTCAATTAATGATAGTAATAAATTGGTTTCACGGTGTGCTTGCGGCAGGGACGTAACCTTAGCCCCGTTCTTTTCCTCTTGAAACAGATAAAGCAATTTCTTCGCCTCATCAAAACGCCCGGTTCTTAAATACAATCTTGCTTGTAAATTTCCGTTCGGACTTGAAGACTTCGATTCCTGTGTCTTTTTGATCCATTTTTCTGCCTCAGATGATTTACCCGAGTTTAGCAGATTCTCCGATAGCAATTGATAAAGTTTACCCTTTTCCTCAACTGAACCATTGGTTTTTTCTCGATAGGTTATTGCCTCATATAAATACCTCTCAGCATGCTGCGGCTGAATTGTATCTAGATAAATTTTGGCTTTCCCTTCTAATGCTTTACTCATCCCAAGATAATCTTGCCTTTTTTCTGCCATAGAATAGGTCCGATTATAACAATCCTCTGCCTCTGTATAGTGGGAACGATAGCGATGGACTTCTGCTTTTAAATACCAAAGATGGTAATAAACATCCATATCTGAATCAGGAATCATCGTTAACTGATCATATAAGCTTTCCAATTTTCCGCTTTCAAGCATCGTTAAGCCATTCAATTGTAAGATGGAGGCAATCGCTTGATAGTGATTGATTTTTTTATAATGATGGAGTGCTGCCTCCCACAGTTTCCTTTTCTCATAAAAACGAGCACATTTTTCGTGGAGTCTAGCATAGTTTCCCGGGTTATTTTTTTGAAAAGTATTTTCGAGAAACTCTTTAAATAAGGCATGATAACGGTAGTGAGTTAATCCAATCTTTTGGATAAATAAATTTCGGTCTTTTAGCTGTTCAAGCATACTGGAGGCTCCATGAATCCCAATTACCTCATCACATATTTCTTCCTCTATCTCTTCAAAGATTGAAGTTTGTTCTAGAAACTGCTGGATTATTAGGGGCTGCTTTGAAAAGACTTCCATTACTAAATACTGAAAAAAGTCTTGAAGGGAATGCGAAGAGTGTTCAAAAAGCTCAGATATATCATTCTTTAGTGGAATCTGAGTGGCAATCATGCACAAAGCTATAACCCAGCCTTCTGTCATTTGGTAGATGGTTTGGAGGTGTTGAGATTCAACTTCTAATCCGTAAAGATCTGTTAATAACAGGTCCATCTCTTCAATCGTAAGGACTAGGTCATCTCTTGTAATCTCTAATAATTGCCCACAGACCTTCATTTTCGTCAAATGCTTCCATCCTGGACAGCTCCGGCTTGAAATAACTAAATGAAAATTGGCAGGGATGTGTTCAAGTAATTTTTCAATCCAGCTATTGATGGCATAGGAATGTTCAATTTGATGGAAGTCATCGAGGATTAAAGTAATCTCTTCATTTATCGATAAGATTTCATTAATAAACAGGGAACACAAAACACCTAATTCCTCATCGCGAATATAACGATCCATTGATTCGATGTATGTAACTAGTTCGGTTCCAAAGTCAGGAGTAATTCCGCGAATGGAATGGATGATATAGGTGAGAAAAGGAAGGATATCATCATCGATCGATGAAATGGAGTACCAGCAGCCTGGAATTTTTTCATCCCTCATAAATAAAGCAAGTGCCGTACTTTTCCCAAAACCAGCCCCAGAATGAATAAGGGTCAAAGGGTATTCAGGGATTTTCTTCATTTTCTGAGTAAGCTTAGCCCTTCTGATAAAGTCATCTTTTACAACTGGAATGCGCAGCTTTGTTTGAATGATCGGCAGATTCAAATGATCGGCCCCCTTTCCATTTTCGCAATATTTACACTATTTTACCATATTGGGAGTAATAAGTGTACGAGTAGGAAGGAAAACACAATCAATTGTTAATTTAAACATAAGTGGGGATTTTTTCTATGTAATTAAAAATAAATAATGGAAAAAACTATAGAAATAAGAACTAAGGAGGGGTTTCTATGCTTGAAAAATGTTTTTATTGTACCACTGAGATTGAAGAAAGACAGTTGCACTATGTCTCATTTGTATCCTCAAACCAGGAAAGAAATGAATCACTTTGTGATGAATGTTATAAAGAATGGTTGGAAGGTTTGAAAGGTTAAAATCCTATTTGGTAGTGAAGTTATAACAAAACAGCTGTGACTCCTCCCCTATAAAAATGGGTGGGTCACAGTTTAATTGGAGTGTTGCGTCATTGTCCATCAAAAAAAAGGTGCCATTGATTTTTTGCTTGTTGGTTTTTTTGATTTTATTAACCAATAATGCCTTTCATTATATTCGTTCAAAAAACCAGCTGCTCGAAACTAATGAAAGAGAAATTGAAATGATCACTCAAGAAGTGTCATTCCAAGTTGAGAATATAAGAGAAGGCACATTGTATGTTGAAGATATTCATGCCAGAGAATTAAGGACAGCATCGTTAGCGATAAAACATGCACTGCCACCTAACTATCAAGATATTACAAATGAGCAACTAAAGAAACTTGCCCAAGAAGTAATGGTATCGCATATAACCCTTTTAGCGAAAACTGCAGATGATATTATTGGTGTTCGGTCATCAGACCATAAGGAAATTAATATGTCTACCAAGGGATGGGGATATTGGTATGATGCCTTTCACCAATTGTTTGCGTTAACGCCTGTTTCTGTTGGAAAAGGTTTAACCTTGCCTTACTTTTGGTCTGGGCCGATTGAGATTGCTTCTTCCAATCCCAAGCATACGGATAAATGGGGCTATTATTTTGATGGCACGACCAACTATATTATCAATCCTTATTTTCGTGACAATGAAGTATTAGAGTATGAACGACGATTTGGACCTGGGGAAGTAATAAAAGGTTTTACAAAAGAACGAGGCATCTTAGAACTGACAGTGTTCAATCCAAAGAACTTCGGTAAAAAGAAAGAAGTTGTCACTTTAAACGGTAATAGTTATATTCGTATTTCTGCCAAACCAGTATGGTACGGATCATATAGATATAAAAACTATCAAGTTGATGCAAAATTTATTAAACAGGCGATAAATTCAAAACAAGTGCAATCCTACAGGGATGATCTTAATGGTAAAGATATAATGAAAACCTTTGTACCAGTTTTCTCCACACCCACTGAACCATTTGTCATCGGCCTTGTTTATAATTATGGGCTCATTGAGAAAGAACTCACTCATGAACTTTTTGTTCATATTTTACTTTCCTTCTTTATTATGATTATCGTATTTATTATCAGTTTGATTTTTTCCCGTTCGATTACACAGCCAATCGGTTATATCGTTGAGCAAGTGAATGAAATTGCACAAGGTAACTTTAATAATAAATTACACTTAAAACGAAAAGATGAATTAGGCCTGCTTACGGAAAATGTGAATGCCTTATCTAATGATTTGCAGAACTATGTGAATGATTTGAATAAGAGCAAAGAATTAATTGAATACCAGGCATATCATGATCCATTAACTGGTTTGTCTAACAGAAGATATTTTTCAGAAAAATTAAAACCTACTATCGAACACGCAAAAGAAACCGGTGAAACGGTTTCGGTTTTATTCATTGATATGGATCGTTTTAAACAGGTGAATGACTCCTTTGGACATAACATAGGGGATGAAATACTGAAAATCGTTGCCGAGCGGATTACTGCGTGTTTGCCTAGTGATAATAGTATCATTACTAGACAAGGCGGTGATGAATTTATTATTTTGCTAATGAATCTTGACCTCTCAGCAACAAAAGCTACAGCAGAAAAAGTTGTCAATACTCTTAAAAAAACCTATCTATTAGATGGCAACGAAATTTATCTCAGTGCAAGCTGTGGTATTAGCTTATTTCCAGAGCATACAAAAAATATGGAAGCGCTCGTTGTTTATGCTGACGTTGCAATGTACTCTGCGAAAAAGCAAGGTGGTAACAAAGTCATCGTTTATACCGAGAAATTAATAGAGTCGAACATTGAAAGACCAAAACTTGAAGTTAGGTTACGAAAGGCCATTGAAAATGGCAAGGTAGAAGTTTATTATCAACCGAAGGTTACTGTTGATTCCGGTAAAATTTATGGAGCTGAGGCACTATTAAGATGGAATGATGATGAACTCGGATTTGTCTCACCCGAACTGTTTATTCCGATTGCTGAAGATATTGGCTTAATCCATCCTTTATGGGAATTTGTTATGAAGGAAGCTTGTCATCAGGTGTGCAAGTGGAATCGTAACCGTCCTAACCCGATATCAGTTTCAGTTAATTTCTCGGCCCATCAATTTCATGAACCTTTTAGCATGGTAAAACATGTCACAGAGATTCTGAAGGAAAGTCAATTGGGTTCTAATAATTTTGAAATAGAAATTACCGAAAGCATTCTCTTGAATAATTCAACGGAAATTATTCAATCACTTAAATTGCTTAAAAGCATGGGCATTGCTATTGCGATTGATGATTTTGGAACAGGATATTCTTCCTTAAGCTATTTGAGAAATTTACCAATCGATACCTTGAAAATTGATAAATCATTCATTCAAGATATCCATGAAGATTATGCAAATTCAGAGATCCCAGAGGCGATTATTAACCTTGCTCGAAGTCTCCATCTCAATGTAATCGCAGAGGGCGTCGAAAAAGAGTATCAAAGAGATTTTTTACTATCGAAAAATTGCATTCAAATGCAGGGCTATTTATTCAGCAAACCGTTAAACACAGAGGAGTTTGAGCAATACCTTCGAAAGGATCAAAATAAAAGTGGAGAGATTATTTAATAAATCTCTCCACCATATTAACCCTGCTTCCTCTATAATCTATATTTAGTATCTTCGCTGACATAGTTGAAAATGCACTTTGGATTCCTTGTGCGAGCTGGTTTCCTTTTCCCTTCTCCGTAAAACAAAGAACAGTTGGTCCTGCACCGCTTAGTGCCACTCCGAATGCACCATTGGATTTAGCATAATCTACTATTTCTTGATAAAAGTTAATCAATGGTTTTCGGTACGGTTGGTGAAAAAGGTCCTGCTCCATCATTTTCCCTGCCATCTCCCAGTTTTGAGTTAATAGGGCCGCTACCAAAAGATTTGCAGTAGAAGAAGCTTGAATGGCCTCTTCACGAGAAAAAGCTGCTGGAAGCACCCCGCGTGAGTCCTTTGTTAAGAGGATCTCATCTGGAATAACTGCTACCATCTCAAAAGAAATATTAGAAAAGCTTAATATATCTACTTCGTTTTGTTTATATGAGCCGATGACCAGTCCACCGAAAAGAGAAGCACCCACATTATCTGGATGACCCTCAATCTCTGTTGCGATTAGTAGCTTTTCTTGCTGTGTTAGACCTAGCCTTCCTACCGTATCCGCTAGTTCAATCCCCGCAACTATCGCTGCTGCACTTGAACCAAGCCCACGTGCTAGCGGAATATCACTTTCGACTTTTATTTTGCAAGGATGTAATTCGATGCCATAGTTAGATGCCGTTTTAATAGCAATCTGACAGATAAAATGGGTCTCATCAGTTGGGAGGGATTTCAATTCATCACAAGCAGACCGAATATCCCACTTTTGGCTCTCCTCCACCTCTAACGTCAAATACAAATCAACAGCTAGTCCCATTGAATCAAAGCCTGGGCCTAGATTTGCTGTACTTGCAGGTACATTGATGGTAAAACGATCATTTAATGTCACTATAGACAACTCCTCGAATATGTTCAGTCACTGCCTTTTCATCATTTGGTAATGGGATTGGCTTACTCGTATATATTCTTCTAATAATCCTGGCCAGCTTATAACGATTTCCTCACTACCCGATACGCACTTTTTATTTCCTTAACTGCCTGGAGATCATTTAATTCTTGTAAAATTTGATCATAATTAGTTAATGATGCTCGATGTGTCACTAAAACAATTTCTGATGTTTCGTTTTTCTTAACAGGCAGCTGTAAGATCTTTTCAAAGCTGACTCCATATTTTGCAAAGATGGTGGTGATATCAGCGAAAACACCAACCTCATCTTGCACATGAATCCTTAAGAAATATTTAGAGTATTTCTCCCCATTATCTTTTAATTGCTTTGGATATTGAGGTGTCACAGCACTTCGTCCATTTACCCCAAGCCTTAGATTTTTGATTACCGCGACTAAGTCCGAAACGATTGCAGTTGCAGTTGGCAAGCTTCCAGCACCTGGTCCATAAAACATAGTTTCACCAACCGATTCACCATAAACGTAAACGGCATTATATTCATTTTGTACCGAAGCAAGTGGATGATTATTTGATAAGAACGTAGGGGCCACACTTACCTCGACTTTTTCCCCTTCACGATGGGCATAGCCAATTAGTTTCATCGTATATCCTAATTGTTTTCCATAGCGCAAATCTTCATCGGTTACCTTCGAAATACCGGACACCTGTACATCTTCCAAATCAATATGCATCGAAAAGCCTAATGTCGCTAAGATTGTCATTTTACGGGCGGCATCTAGTCCTTCTACATCCGAGGTAGGATCTGCTTCGGCAAACCCAAGGTCCTGTGCTTCCTTGAGGACCTCTTCATAGGAACGGCCTTCGTCGCTCATTTTGGTTAGTATATAATTGGTTGTTCCATTTACAATTCCCATCAGCTGCTTAATTCGGTCAGAGGCAAGTCCATCGACTAATCCTCGCAGAATGGGGATCCCTCCGGCAACACTTGCTTCATAAAACAAATCACAGCCGTGTTCAGAAGCTACGGTTAACAGTTCCGAACCATGCAAGGCCATTAGATCCTTATTCGCTGTAACAACATGCTTACCTTGACGAAGGGCAGTGATTAAATAATCTTTTGTATCTTGTACTCCGCCCATTACCTCGATTACAACATCAATTTCCTCATCGAAAAGGATTTCTTCCGTGTTTGAGGTTAAAACCTTAGCATCTATTTCAACTGGTCTAATTTTATGTATATCTTGGACAAGTATCTTTTTTATTACAACCGGGCAGCCCACCTGGTGGATTAATTTATCTTGATTTTTTTCAATAATTTTTACTACCCCACAACCTACAGTGCCTAAACCCAATAACCCAATCGAGATTGCTTTCATGTTTTACCCTCCTACTTATTTGTCCACTCAAGGCATACAATTGTTTCTCTGTTGTAGACATTATATGATTCTCTTTATTTTTTTACAATAGGTTTGTTTCTAGTAATTATAGTGTAACCGCTTACTACCGTATTATAAAGGGATTACTATTATTGAGCAAAATTTTTCAGCAAAATCTGAAATATTTTTTCTCTTTTATCCCTTTACAATATTGAAGGTATGGTTGTAGAATAATCACTATATTCAGTTATTTTTTTGAAATTTCAATCTTTTAGAGATCTTCCATAAATGAAAAGTGATGACGAAGACGTTATTAAGAAAATGCTTCAGAGAGCTGGTGCTTGCTGCGAACCAGTGCAGTTTTCTTAAGATGCCCAGCCCTTCTGAACTGGCCGCCGAAAGTTTTAGTAGGCGGTGCCCGGTTGAAACCGTTAACTTGTTGAGGCTGCTTTTATTTTGCAGCAAAAGAGGGTGGCACCACGCGTTTATTCACGTCCCTCATAACAAGACAATTCTGTCTGTTATGAGGGACGTTTTTTATTAGAAATTAAAGGAGGATTCAAAAATGTTTAAAGTCCTTGTTACCGATGGAATTAGCAATACGGGGTTGAAAAGCTTAATAGATCATCCTAATTTTACGGTAGACCGACAGCCAACACTTCCGACAGACGAGTTAAAAACCATCATTGGCGAATACGATGCTCTTATTGTCCGGAGCCAAACGAAAGTAAGTGAAGAACTGCTCAAAGCAGCTGGCCGTCTCCGTGTGATCGCTAGAGCAGGTGTCGGGGTCGATAACATTGATGTGAATGCGGCAACTAGAAAAGGGATTATTGTCATCAATGCACCTGGTGCTAATACAATTGCAGCAACCGAGCATACCTTGGCAATGATGTTATCATTAGCAAGAAAAATTCCCCAAGCCCATCAGAAAACGACCTCCGGCGAATGGGACCGTAACTCCTTTAAAGGGGTGGAATTATATAAGAAAACACTTGGCGTAATTGGCATGGGTAAAATTGGAACTGAAGTGGCGAAACGAGCAAAAAGCTTTGGGATGAATATTTTAGGGTTTGATCCCTATCTAACTGATGAGCGCGCAAAGAAACTGGGCATGACGAAAGCCAGTCTCGATTTAATTGCTCAAGAATCAGATTTTATTACGATTCATACACCTCTAACCAATGACACAAGAGGACTTATTAATGATGACTATTTGCGAAAAACCAAAAAAGGGGTCCGTTTTGTCAATTGTGCGCGCGGCGGTGTTATCGACGAAAAGGCACTAGTTAGAGCCATTCAGACAGGGCATGTGGCTGGAGCAGCCCTTGATGTTTTTGAAAAAGAGCCTGTTGCCGACCCAGAATTACTGCAAAATCCAAATATTATTGTAACACCGCATCTAGGGGCTTCCACGGTTGAAGCTCAAGAAAAAGTTGCCCAAGAGGTAAGTGCAGAAATCATTGAGATTTTCGAATCTCAATCCATTCAAAACGCGGTTAATATGCCGCAAATGTCAGGGGAAACACAGGCGAAACTGCAGCCATACTTACTGCTTGGTGATCAAATGGGGCAGCTTGTCATTCAATTATTAAACAAACAGGCACCTACTAAAATTGAAATTAATTATTATGGCGAATTAATCGGGGAAGATACAGAATTGTTAACTCGTACGATGCTTAAAGGTGTCCTATCTTATCATTTAAGCGATTCGGTCAATTTAATTAATGCTCTTCACCTGTTGAAGGAACAAGGAGTTTCCTATAATGTTGTAAAAAATGCTTCGAATAAAGGCTTTGCAAATTATATGGAACTGAGTGTTACCAATAATTTTGAGACGGCCAAAATTGGTGCTACGGTCTTAAATGGCTACGGAGCTAGAATTCTAAAAATCAATCAATACCGGATTGATGTCAAACCAGAAAAATACCTGTTATATATTAAGCATCGTGACGTACCAGGGATGGTTGGTAAGGTCGGTTCTCTATTGGGTGATCACCAAATCAATATTGGAACAATGCAGGTTGGTCGAACAGAGGTCGGCGGCGAAGCTATCATGGTTTTAACCCTGGATAAGACATTAAATGCTAATGTCATTCACGCCTTAAAATTAATTGATGGACTAGAGGAAGCACAAGTCTTGGAGTTATCAAATGTGGATTCTTTTGAACCGGGACGTATGGAAATAGAAAAAGTAGAAAGTATCTAGGCAGGGGAAGAGGGATTGCGATCAAGCAATCCCTCCTTTTTGCACCTATAATATCCCTTTCAAATCGAGCACCGTATCAAGAATATATTCTGCTTCATGCTTTTCAAAATCACTTCTCGCATCTTTTCCTGACAGACCAGTTAACACCGCGGCAAACGGGCAGCCCAGTTGTCGAGCCGCTAACAAATCCGCCAATGAGTCGCCAACCACTAGAACGGTCTCCGCATTTTCAAGCGGCAAACGCGTATTTAAACAATCCTGAACTGATGCTTCTTTTCCGAGAAGTCCCATGATATATGTAAATGGATGCGGCTTCGACAGCGACTTCCTTTCGGGCAGCTCTTTTTCCGCCATTAGCACTTCATCAGCGGTGACGATCCGATTCACTTCAAAATGCTTTAACCAATCTAAATGCTGGAACGGCTGAATTGTTTCTAATTCAGGCCTGCCTGTCCCGATTCCAATCGTGAAACCTGATGAATTTAAGAATTGAAATAACTCATCAATTTCCTGCCTCGAGGCTAATGTGGTTTCATTTGCCAGAAAGCCCTTTTTCCCCTTTTGAACCGAGGGTCTTCCCGTAGAGGCAAGAACATGTTCATCCCCCACATACCATTCTTGGGATACATGCTCACAAACGGACCAAAGTTCTCCCTTTTTAAAAATAGAAGTTTCGACCCCAAGCTTCTCCTTCGCCAACTCATTCAAATAACTAAACAATTCCTGCTTCGTTGCTTCTGAGCGTGAAAACTCTTCCACAAACAAACTGAAATTCATCTTTACACGATAATTACTCAACACCCTGCCAATTTCCAATAATGTTTCTCTATTGATTGGTGCCTGACACCATTTAGTGATTTTCTCAAATTCAGTATCCTTAATTTGTGACAACAGGTGGATAAGTTGGTGGCAGAATGATAGATAGATCATGTCCCAGTTGGCGTTTAAGCCGCGTGATTTCATAAACTTGAGAACTTTATCGTTTTCAAATACTAACTCTCTTATTTCCTTGATTTCATCTTCACTATAATCCGTTATAAATTGCTCTGGTTCAAGTCCCAAGTAATTACAGCTAATCAACATCTCCCAAACGGTTAAGGCGGAAGCATCAAAATAATGCTCCTCGCTTAAAAGTACCCCATCTACGTCAAACAAAATTGTTTTAATCACTTATCCCACCCTCATTTCCCAGTTTGCTTTTATACGCTATCGTAACACAGTAGGACAATCAATTTGAAGTAAATTGTTTAATAAAACTGATAATAATCTTAAATTTCATCAAATTAAAATAAAAAGAACAAGCCGTGTATGAGGTTCTCAAAATGCACGGCTTATTCCTATTAAAATAGATCTACCCTTTAATTAAACTTTCTTCAAGCGGCCAAGGTGGTAGCATTCTACTTAATGGTTTGTCCTCGCGATACCCGAGCGCATACTCCCCTTGCATGATTGTAGCTTTTAGTCGTGGTTTCTCTCGAAGAAAAAATGACTCCTATAAATCCAAACCTATCGATATATATTTTACTTCTAAAAACTCTTCGATGCCGTAATGTCCACCTTCTCGTCCAAGACCACTCTCTTTAAATCCCCCGAATGGTGCTTGAACGACTGAAGGCAGGGCATCATTCAGGCCAATGATTCCGTATTCCAGTTGTTCCGTGATTCTAAAGGAACGGCTTAAATTTTCTGTATACACATAGGCAGCTAATCCGTAACAAGAATTGTTTGCTCGTTCAATAACTTCCTCTTCCGTTTTAAAGGTCGAAATCGGAGCGAGTGGGCCAAAGATTTCATCCTTCATGCACTCCATTTCGTCATTAATATTGGTCAAAATTGTTGGAGCATAGAAATAGCCGTTGTCTTCCGCAGGCTTGAGCCCGCTATAAGTGACTTTTCCACCCTTTTCAACTGCATCCTTGACCAGTCCTTCTACTTTTTTATAAGCGGCTTGATCGATTAGTGGACCGATATCTGTTCCCTCTTCCAGTCCGTTGCCAACTTTAAGCTTTTCTAATTCTGCTTGAAAAAGCTTAATAAATTTGTCTGCTATCCCTTCTTGCACAAATACTCGGTTAGTACAAATACAAGTCTGACCTGCATTACGAAATTTTGATTGCACAAGTCCTTCAACGGCTTTCGCTAAATTTGCATCATCCATCACAATAAATGGGGCATTCCCGCCAAGTTCGAGCGAAACCTTTTTGACTGTTTCAGCGGCACCTCGCATCAACGTTTTTCCAACTTCTGTTGATCCTGTAAAGGTAATTTTTGTCACGCGTGGGTCCTTCAGCCACGATTCGCCAATTTCTGACGACCGTCCAGTTATTACGTTCAAAACCCCTGCAGGAATTCCGGCTTCATGGGCAAGCTCAGCCATTTTTAATGCTGTGAGCGGTGTTTGATTAGCTGGTTTTACAACGGCTGTACAGCCTGCTGCAAGTGCCGGCGCTACTTTTCTCGTAATCATTGCCGCCGGGAAGTTCCACGGGGTAATCGCCGCTATCACACCAACTGGTTCCTTTCTAACTAGGATTCTTTTATTTGGATGCGATGCCGGAATCGTTTCACCGTACACCCGTTTTCCCTCTTCGGCATACCAAGAGATGAAGCCATTTGCATACTGAACCTCTCCAAGTGCTTCTTTTAGCGGTTTACCCTGCTCAATTGTCATAATCCGTGCAATATCATGCTTGTTTTCTTCAATTAAATTGAACCATTTCATCAGCAACTTGTAACGCTCTTCCGAAGTTTTCTTCGACCAGATTTTGAAGGCTTTATGGGCTGCATTGACAGCCTTTTCTGCTTCATATGCGCCGCCTGTTGGCACGGCACCAATTACTTCATTTGTTGCAGGATTAATAATTTCTGTTATTACCTCATAATCACTTCCAACCCATTCTCCGTTAAGATACATGGGATAAATTTGATAATTTTTCTTTACAGTATCCATATTTTATTCCCCTCCAACGTATATGGCAGGATCATTTTTATAAACTGCTTCCATTGCTTCTTCAAGAATTTGTAGTCCTTCTTCCAGTTGGTCATCAGGGATCGTTATGGGCATGAGCAGGCGAATAACATTGCTATAAATCCCCGCGCTAAGTAACATCAAGCCACGTTCCCCTGCAGCTTTCACAATTTTTCCAACCGCTCCTTTATCGGGTGTTTTCGATTGTCTATCCTTGACGATTTCCATCGCACACATGGCACCCAGGCCGCGGACATCACCAATGCCTTCAAAACGTTCCGCAAGGAGGTGCATTTTTTCGAGCACGCGGTCTCCTATATTTCTGGCCCGGTCATTCAGTTGTTCACTTTCAATAATATCTAATACTGTCAGCGCTGCCCGGCATCCAAGCGGACTTCCCGCATAGGTTCCGCCGATTTCGCCAACTTCAGCGGTATTCATAATATCTGCCCTGCCAATCACGCCACTGATCGGAACACCAGCCCCCATTGATTTCGATATCGTAATTAAATCAGGCACGACTCCAAAATGATCGATGGCAAAGTACTTTCCGGTCCGCGCGAACCCGGTTTGGATTTCATCGGCAATAAACAAGATTCCATACTGTGTGCAAATTTCTCTTACACGCTTAACAAAGGCAGTGTCAGGGACGATAAAGCCGCCTTCTCCTTGCACTGGTTCCATTACGACAGCTGCAATCGTTTCAGGAGCAACTTCCGCCAGTAAAAACTGTTCAAATTGTTCAATAATCATATCGCTATATTGCTGCTCATTCATTCCTTCAGGGCGGCGGTACCCATAGGGATATGGCGCCTTGTAAACCTCTGGTGCGAATGGTCCAAAGCCATATTTATACGGCTTCACTTTACTTGTCATCGTCATTGTCATTAACGTCCGTCCATGGAACCCTCTTGTAAACGAAACAATTCCCTGGCGCTTTGTATATTTCCTGGCAATCTTTACAGCATTCTCAACCGCTTCTGCACCACTGTTAAAAAAAGCCGCCTGCTTGTCAAAATCACCCGGGGCAAGCTGGCAAAGCCGCTCGGCTAAAGTTATATACGATTCATACATCATCACATTAAAGCCCGTGTGGATAAATTGACTAGCTTGTTCTTGAAGAGCTCTAACCACTCTTGGATGTGAATGGCCAACATTTATCGTTCCAATAGCGCCAGCAAAATCAATATAACAATTACCGTCGACATCTTCGACCAGGGCTCCTTGCGCTTTTTTTACAAAGGAATGGCAGTTATTGCTGATTCCTTTTGGGACATATTTATTTCTCCGCTCCAAAATTTCCATTGATTTCGGCCCAGGTATCTCTGTTTGGAGCTTAACATATTTCTTTTCCACCTCTGTGCTCCCCCTTCTTAAAAAATCGTTAGACATCTAAATGTTCTAATACATCTTTAAAGGTGCTAACCACTTTATTTACCTCTTCATAACTAATGGTCAAAGCCGGCTCGATACGAATGGTTTTTGAATTAATCAAAGTCCCTGCTACTAGGATTCCTCTGTCAAACATCCCTTTTGAGACCTCGTAGCCGATTTCATCTTGATGGAATTCAATGCCAATCATTAAGCCTTGACCACGGATCTCTTGAATCTTATCTTCATGGTCTTTTGCTGCCTTTTTCAGTTCTGCAAGGAAATAGGCCCCCACTTCCGCTGCTCTTTCTGGTAACTTTTCTTCAATTAACACCCCAATCGTCGCAATCGCTGCCGCACATGCTAACGGATTACCGCCGAAGGTTGTTGTATGCATAAATGGATTATCAAACCAGCTCTTGAAAACATTTTCGGTGGCTACAACGGCACCTGCTGGCATCACTCCGCCGCCAAAGGCCTTTGCTAGACAGATAATATCTGGTACAACCTCATACAGTTCAGCAGCAAACATTTTTCCAGTTCGGCCCATTCCTGTTTGCACTTCATCAAATATGAGCAAGGAGCCATATTGATCACAAAGCTCACGAACTTGTTTTAAATAGTTTTCCGGTGGAAGGATGATTCCTCCTTCACCTTGAATCGGCTCTAAAATAACTGCAGCCACATCTTCTCCAACGGAAGCACAGACTTCAAACGTTTTTCTCATCATGTCTATATCGCCAAAAGGCACATGACGGAAGCCTGGTATTAACGGTAAGAATGGTTTACGGAACATCCCTTTCGCCGTTCCTGACAACGAGCCTAAACTTTTCCCGTGGAATGCACGAGTAGTAGAAATAAATGTTGTCCGCTCGCTGTACATTTTCGCGAGCTTTAAGGCTGCTTCCACACTTTCTGTCCCGCTGTTGGTAAAAAAGGCATACTTTAAATTGCCTGGAGTGATATCGGCTAAGATTTTTGCTAACATCGCACGAAGCGGGTCGAGCAAATCCTGACTATGAAGCGCCTGACGTTTTAATTGGTCAGTTACCGCCTTAACCACCTTAGGATTTCGATGACCGACATTATAGATGCCAAAGCCGCCAAGACAATCAATATATTCCTTACCATTAACATCCTTAAAGCATGATCCATTATCAGACCATTCCACTGCCGCAAATTGGCCGCCTTCAGTAACTGTTTTGCGGTATTCTAGGAAGCCTGGATTTACGTTCTCACGGAATCCGTCAACGGTTTCTTTCGTAATCCAAGCCGCTTCCGCTTCATTAATTTCCTCTTTTTCTATTAAACTTAGAACCTTATTAATATATTCACTAACATTTTTATTTTGCTCACTTTTTAATTCTTGTTTTAAATCGATACTCATAATTTATATTCCTCCTAGTAGTGAATTAGTTTGAAAACCAGCCAACCGGCTCAACCTGTAAATTGATATTAATCTGTTTTATTTCTTGAAATTCTTCAAGCCCAAACGTTCCCAGGCTTCGCCCAATCCCACTTTGCTTATAGCCTCCCCATGGTGCTTCGTTATAAGTAGGATGGTAGGAATTTACCCAAGTAATCCCTGCACGCAGCTTTTTTATGACCCGCAAACCCTTTGCACCATTATTGGTAAACACACCACCGGCTAACCCATACACCGTACCATTTGCAAGTTTTATAGCTTCCGCTTCGTCCTTGAACTTCTGAATCACAACAACAGGACCGAAGATTTCCTCTTGGACAATTCTCATCTCTTGGTTCACATCGACAAAAACGGTGGGTTCAACAAAATAACCTTTTTCTAACCCGTTGCTGACGATTCGATTTCCCCCGCAAGCAACTGTAGCACCTTCCTGTTTGCCTAATTCAATATAAGAAAGAACTTTTTCTAAGTGCTCCTGACTGACAAGCGGACCCATCTCTGTTCCAGATGTATTTCCTGGTCCTACTTGAATTCGCTTAGCCCGTTCGACAAAACGCTGGACGAATTGATCATGGATGCTTTCTTCGACAAGGATCCTTGAACCAGCTGAGCATACTTGACCGGACCCTGCGAAGATACCAAATAAGGCATAATCGACTGCTGTTTCAAAGTCAGCATCAGCAAAAATAATATTGGGCGATTTACCGCCTAATTCTAATGAAACTTTTTTCATCGTATCAGCTGCTGTTTTCATAATGTGCTTGCCCGTTTTCGTACCGCCGGTAAACGAAATCATATCGACCTCAGGATGGGAAGCGATTTCATTTCCAACAACCGCTCCAGCGCCCATTACCATATTAGCCACCCCTTTTGGCAAACCAACTTCTTCAAAAATTTCAAATAGCTTTTTCGGGGTTACTGGCGTCACTTCAGACGGTTTAAAGACAATTGTATTTCCCGCTGCTAAGGCAGGGGCAATTTTCCAAACACTCATTAACAACGGATAGTTCCACGGAACAATTAAGCCACAAACACCTACCGGCTCGCGGACAACCATAGCCTGCATAGGATCGGCGACATGGTAGGTCTGTCCATCAGGCTTTGTAATCAGGCCGGCATAATAGCGGAAACAGGCGGCCGCATCCCCGACATCAAAGCCTGCTTCTCTTAATGGTTTCCCGTTATCCATTGTTTCCAACTGGGTTAATTCATCGGTATATTCATCAATTTTGTCAGCAATTTTTAATAAATAGGAGGCTCGTTCCTGAGCAGAAATCCCTGACCAAACACCTTCTTCAAAAGCTCTCCGTGCTGCATAAATTGCAGTACGAGCATCAGCAGTCGTTCCTTCAGGTGCATATGAAATAACCTCACCAGTTGCAGGATTAATAACTGGGCGTGTTTCTTGATTTTCGGCATCCTTCCACTCACCATCAATAAACATCTTCAGGTTTACAACTCGGTTTTTTACCTCGACCATTTAAATTCCTCCTTTATTCACCCTCACTAACATTAATGCAAGAAGCGTGCCAATGCCTATTGACTATCGAAATAGGTTTCTTTCAAAATATCTGAATAAATAGTATGCAACTTTGCATAACCTAGTTTATTTTGCATAATCAAAAAGCGGAAGCCCTTTTTCAAGGGCTTATGCCCCCGAGCCCCTAGGCGCTGGAGCTGGACATAAAAAAAGCTGCTTCAGATCATCGAGATCTAAAACAGCTTTTCATTAAAAGGTAGATAAGTTTTCGATTTTAATATTTTTCTCTGTTAATATTTTTTGATACTTTCTGCTAACGGATGATTGGCTGATACCTAATGCTTTGGCTGCTTTTGTGGTGGTTTTGAATTGGTTCATCGCCATCACTATTAACTGCTCCTCGACATGATCAATGGCCTCCTGCAATGGAATGACCCTTGTAATTACAGGCTTCATCTTTTTATGTTCCAAGCCGATTGATAAAAATTGGCTGACAAATTCAGCATCAATCGTAGGGTGTTCGGCAGTGACTACTAATCTTTCAATAATGTTTTGAAGTTCCCTGACGTTACCCGGCCATGGATAAAACTCTAATACATTAATAGCATCAGGGGTTAGATGATAATTGCGCTCATATTTCTCATTCAATTGCTGAAGGAAATGAAAGGCGAGCAGCGAAATATCCTCTGTCCGTTCTCTTAATGGCGGAATGTGGATCGGAATGACATTCAAGCGATAAAACAAATCCTCGCGGAAGGTACCCTCCTCAACCATTTTCTCTAATTTTTTATTGGTGGCCGCGATAATCTGCACATCCACCTTTATTGGCATTGTAGTTCCAATCGGAATTACTTCCTGCTCCTGCAGTACGCGTAACAATTTTACCTGTAGATGGATTGCCATCTCACCGATTTCGTCCAGAAACAAAATACCGCCATCAGCCTGTTTAAAGTATCCTTCTTTTCCATTCTTATCCGCTCCGGTAAATGACCCTTTCGCATAACCGAATAGTTCACTTTCAAGTAAATTTTCTGGGATCGCCCCGCAGTTTAATTTAAGAAATGGCTTTGTCGAGCGTCTGCCTAATTGATGGATCGCCTGAGCAATTACTTCTTTTCCAACTCCAGATTCCCCGTTAAGAAGTACTGTCGAAGAAAAGTCAGCAATTTTCTTGGCTTGATTGATAATCTTCTCCATTTTCGGACTACAGTAAATAAGCTTTTTCAAAAAGCGGTCCTTACTTTTAAAATCGTCTAATTCCTTCTTATATTGTTCTGATATCTTTTTAATTTCTTGCAGTTCACTTTTTAATCGTGTAGTTTCGGTAATATCGCGTGATGCAATGATAATCCGGTCGAGTTCATTTTTTTCATTAAAGACCGGATTTCCGACGGCAAGAATTTTTCTTCCAGCTTTTGTTTCTTGAACAACAGAGACCTTCTTTCCTTTTTCTAAAACAAGTCTTGTGACCGAAGGTGTAAACAGCCCTTGGTCCTCAAGTTCGAGAATATTCTTACCAATCAGTTCTTTTAAATCTACTTTCCAGAAATCTTGAATGATGTTTTCACTGAACCTAATTAGTTCCCCTTTGTCATTCACCACGAGGATTTCATCATATATACTAGACAAAATCGCATGAAGGTCCTTATTTAAATCCTTAATATATTCAATTTCCATGGCCATTTCTTCGACCATAGGCAAATCCTGGGCAACAATGATGATGCCATCGACTTCATTCTCATAGTTTAAGATGGGGCTATAATCGACAAGAATCCCGATTTCATTTTTGATTACCAGATGATTAAGAAGCGTCTTACCGGTTGTAAATACCTGATCAAGATGGGTACGGCTAAAAATGTCTCCTGCGGGAAGATTCATAACCTTATCTGCTGTTGATCTAATCATTTTTAATCCGGCTTCATTATAATTAATAATTCGTTTTTCCTTATCCAATACAAAAATCCCCATCGGAATCGAAGTTAGAATAATTTTAAGTAAGTCGACACTTTTATTTTCCTGCTTAAAAAGCTCCGCTAGAACGTCCTCTCTGCGAATATAACCTGCTGGAATACCATCTTCACCTCTAATGATAGCAAAGGGTTCGCCTATAATTTGGAACAAAGCAGGCAAGGAAATTTGTTCGCTAAGATGGCAGATGCTATCTAGCGATTTCGCTTGATTAAGTAGAAATGCAATCGAAGCATGCTCTTTTTTATGGTTTTCAAGCAGTACATAAGCAAATAAGTGATTTTGTCTTTTTAAAAACAAAAAGGGTTCCTTAAGGTTATTTAAGGTAGATCGAAAAACTTCTTCACTTTCATCCACGTCTACTGAAATAATCGGTTTCACTTTTTCTTTGGCAACGGAAAACATCGTTTACTTCCCCCTTAAAACCTTATCTACCTTATATTATCACTTTATTCTAAATGTTTTAAATTAAATTTAGCACAAAAAAAGAAGATGTCCGTCCCATCTTCTTTTTCTAGCAATTAATCACTACCAGTAACAAATAAATCTTCTTTAATATAAGCGAGGACCATCCCTGGAATAACTTTATCACCTTCCTGCACTTCAAGCGATTCGACTTCGCCGCTCAAACTAGTCTGAACCGTTTCTAATTTGCCTGATTCTGATTTAATCATAAATAAGGTTTCCCATTCATAAATTCTTGACTCGCCTTTAATCGAAATCCTTGCCACCTTCCCATAACACGGGCTAAGAACTACACCATAATACATGAACATCGCTCTCCTTTTTCGTTTAATACTGCTCCTGAAAAGGCCGTGTCTGTAATACTAAACCGAAGAACTCTTGAAATTCAGGGATATCCTCTGTTTCGATTCCCAGTCTTTCTGCCCAATGATGGTCTGAATAGGTGTCCTCTTGGCAAAGTAACACCATTTTCCCAGACTGAATCGAAGTGACCATCGCTTTCCCAAAAAACTGCTCTGAATAACCAATCGTCAAATCATAGCGATGGTTATTTGATATTAAACAAAAGTAATGGAACAACTGCTGTTCTTTTTGTTCGGCTAATATCTCTAACTTCATAAAAATGTCCTCCTCTTTTTTCAGTTCATTTTTTAATATTTCAACCACCCTCGAAGCCTCGAAGCCTCTGCCAGCTTTTGAATTCCTTCAATATAAGCAGCGATTTTCATATTTACACCATACCTTTTGGAGGTATGAAAAACCTTTAAAAAGCTGGCAGTCATTTTTTCCTTGAGCCGCTCATCTACGGTTTCCTCTGTCCAGTAATAGCCTTGATTGTTCTGACACCATTCAAAATAGGAGACAATGACGCCGCCGGAATTGGCAAGAATATCAGGGACAACAAGGATTTCCCGTTCATCTAGTATTTTTAACGCATCTTTTGTGGTAGGACCATTGGCTGCTTCAATGATAATATTACAGTTAAGTTTACTGGCATTATATTTATTGATTACCCCGGAAATTGCTGCTGGAATAAGGACATCACATTCCTTTTCTAATAAATCCTGGTTTGAAATTGAACTATTAAAGCGATTTGACACAATGCCAAATGAATCTCTATTTTCCAAGAGATATGGTATTTCTAACCCCTTTTCGTCATATAAACCGCCGAGCATATCTCCAATCCCAATTACTTTTGCGCCAATCTCATATAAATACTGGGCAAGGAAACTGCCAACATTTCCAAACCCTTGAATGATGACACGGGTATCTTTTAACTGTAATTTCCTTAATTCACAGACCATTTGCAGCGTATATAAAACACCTTTGGATGTCGCTGTTTCCCTCCCCTTCGAACCCCCAAGTGCAATTGGCTTTCCCGTGATAAAACCAGGGGAGTCGAATTCACGGATATGGTCATATTCATCGAGCATCCACGCCATAATTTGCGAGTTCGTATACATATCAGGCGCTGGAATATCCTTTGTTGGACCGACCAGCTGGCTAACTGCTCTTACGTAACCCCGGCTCAACTTTTCCAATTCATCTAAACTCATTTTACGAGGGTCGCAGATAATCCCGCCTTTAGCACCGCCATAAGGAAGGTCGGTAATCCCGCACTTTAAGCTCATCCAGCCAGCCAATGCTTTTACCTCATCAGCCGTGACGTCTGGATGAAACCGGATTCCTCCTTTGGTTGGACCTGATGCATCATTATGCTGAGCCCGGTACCCCTGAAATATTTCTGTTTGTCCGTTGTCCATTCGAACAGGGATACTCACTTCTAAAAATCTCATCGGCTTCTTTAGAAATTCGAATACTTGGGGTGGGTAGTTCAGGATATTCACAGCTTCTTTTAACGTTTCTTGAAACTCAAGAAGGGAATTATCCTGTTCTCTTCCTTTCGTATTCTTCGTGTCTAGAGATTTGACTGCCATTCTAACACCTCATTTTTTATTGTTACTTAAATTAAAGCAAGTTTCGTGCCAACTAATAAATAGGGGTTACTATACGGTGATCTAGTAAAACGGAGCTATACGCTATGAAAAAATGATTGAATTATTCATTTCTGCATACCTTTCAAACCACTATCCTAATAAAATAAAAAGCCAGGCGATTAGCCTGGCTCAGGTAACTTCCTTTGTTAAAGGGAAGAGGTCTTTTCTGCGTCATCAATATTTAAATCAGCAATTTTGATTTTAAAGAATCTTGTTTGGAAAAGCATATAAATCACACCAATTCCGATCCAGACAATCCCGCCAATGAGTGCATCAAATTGTAAGTTCACCCACAAAATTCCCGTTAATCCAGCTCCAATGATCGGCATAATTAAATAGGAGAAAATATCCTTAGCTGTTTTATATCTCTTCTGGCGAAAAACGAAATGAGCAATGACTGATAAATTGACGAATGTAAAAGCAATTAACGCGCCAAAGTTAATAAAGGAGGAAATCAACTCAAGACTTGGGGCAATCGCTAGCAGTGAAACAACACCGACTAAGATGACATTAAAAACCGGTGTCCGGAATTTTGGATGGACATAACCGAATGCCTTTTTAGGCAGAACCCCATTTCGTCCCATAACGTACAAAAGCCTTGATACACTTGCGTGTGAGGCAAGTCCGGAAGCTACCGTTGCAGCAAAGGCACCTGAAAGGAAAATCAGTTTAAACAGTGTTCCACCCACAAACAATCCGATTTCAGGTAAGGTATCATCAGTTACTTTGAAACCTGAAACATCTGGAAATAAGGCTTGGGCGAAATAGCTACAGACGAAAAAGATGGCGCCGCCAATGAAGACCGTCAACATAATCGCTCTCGGCATCGTTTTTTGGTCAATTGCTTCCTCTGCATACATAGTTACGGCATCAAATCCGATAAAGGAGAAACAAACCACTGTTGCCCCTGTCAAAATTGCTCCGAGGTGGATATCTGAATGGAAAAGCGGTGTTGTTGTTAAAATCGTTCCTTGCCCCATTCCTTTGGAAAGCTGGACAATAGCAAGGACAATAAATGCTGCAATTAAGACAACTTCAAAAATAACGAGCAGGGCATTTAAATTCGAGGTTTTCCCCATACTCCAAGCATTAATCGCAGTGATGATCGCAACATAAACGACAACCCAAATCCATGCTGGAACACTAGGAAATACAGATACCATATAAATACGAATAATCAATGCATTCACCATCGGAAGCAATATATAATCAAGCAACGCTGCCCAGCCGACTATGAATCCGAGATGCGGACTCATGGTCTCTCGGGTATACGTATAGGCCGAACCAGCACTTGGAAAAACCCGTACCATTTTCCCGTAACTTATAGCAGTAAATACCATAACAACCAATGCTGCTAGGTATGCTAGTGGGACCACACCATTTGTTTCTACAGAGACAATTCCAAATGTATCAAACACTATGGTTGGTGTCATATAACCCAATCCGAGCATAACGATTGCCCATAGTCCAAGCGAGCGCTTAAGAGTAGTATTCTCCAATTTAACCATCTCTCCTTTTATATCCGGATATTTGTTTATTAATAAGAAATCGTAAGCATTTACATTTTGTTTCAAGCGAAGATGGTGTAATGAATTAAAACAAATTAACTCAGAAAGGTTCCTCCTTTCATTTTACCTAAAGAGTCTAACTATTTAAAATAATTGCAATTTTCGTGCCAACTATGATTAATCGAGTTTGTCTGCCGAAACTCCTAGTTTGCACTTTTTAATTTCGTTTTTATAAAAAACACAAACTTGGATATTATGAAATTTTGCATAACCTACTCTAATTTGCATAACGAAAAAGCAGTGAATCCATTTTTAGGAATTCACTGCTTCTCTGATTATATTATTATGTTCATGACATACTAGAATTACACAAGATAATTATTTTGCAAAACGGTGGTTACCGATGGTTACTGTTACTGGACGAGAATAGATCCACTTACTTACCGCTGTTTTGGGATTATAGAAAAATAACGATCCTTTGCCCTGGCCTCTAAAGGCAAGTGCTTCATTTACTGCCTTTTTGGAAGCAGCATCAGCAGCTTGGTTAATCGTACCATTTTGGACAGGCGTGAAGGCATAATAGCCATTAGACTTTTCATAAATAACACCATTAACGGTATTTGGGAAATCAGGGCTAGATACGCGGTTAAGAATCACTGTGGCTACTGCTACTTTCCCTGCATAGGGCTCACCTACTGCCTCAGCATGAACAAGGCGGGCCATTAAGTCTTTTTCTGCTGCAGTAATCGAAGAGTTCGGGATTACTAGATTTGATCCTGCATAAAGAAGACTGCTAGTTTTATTGTTTGCTTTTAATAGACTATTAACCGTTACACCATACTTAGTTGCAATTTTCCAATAAGTTTCTCCATATTGTACTTTATGTGTGGTCGTGGCCGCTTTTGTTGTTCCATTTAATGTAAAAGCTGACATGGACAAGATTAGGCCAGTCGCAATCATTAGTTTTTTAAATTTATTCATTTTATTACCTCCAATATTTGACTCGCGTCTCTACTATTAAGGCTAACAGTTGTAACATTCCAATTCATTACCCAAAATGTGGTAACATACGAACGGCTTAAGTAGCGCCCTGCATGAAAGCTTTCATCTATCAATTGGAAGTAATAACCATTACTCATTTATTTCCTAAAAATAACTCTCTTGGACAGTTTAGGAACGATTATTACATCCTGTATCAGGAATGTAACACTAAAAAGGCCTAGAAAGACCGTCGATACCACAAAAACTTCACCAAATTGACAACAAATCCCTTTAATTTGTACAGGATTTAACATCAAAGTTTGGTAATAATAAAGAGAGGATAAAAAGGAGGCTATTTTATATGGAAAATCAGTTAGTCAGCATACTTAACAAACAAATTGCAAACTGGTCTGTCTTGTATACGAAGTTACATAACTATCATTGGTATGTAAAAGGTGGACAATTTTTCACATTACATGTCAAATTTGAAGAGTTTTATAATGAAGCTGGCCTGCATGTTGACGAATTAGCCGAACGATTGCTAGCAATCGGTGGAAAACCGGCAGCTACGATGAAAGAGTACTTAGAAATTTCATCTATTAAGGAAGCAACAGATAATGAAACTGCTGATGAAATGGTTGAATCAGTCATCAATGACTTCTCTATTATCATTGGCGAACTTAAAGAAGGCATGAGCTTTGCGGATGAGAAGAACGATGAAACAACAGGAGACATGCTGCTTGCGATTCATTCGGGGCTTGAGAAGCATGTATGGATGCTAACTGCATTCTTAGGCAGATCCATTTAATTTTCATATTAGAAGCAAACAGTCCAACAATTTGTTGGACTGTTTTGTTATTTATAATAATTATTAAAAAGTATTGACTTTTATTTAAGATTTCTACTATTATTAAATTAAAGATACTTACAAATTGGAGGTTTCCTAAATGTCAACACCCGAAATTATCGTTTATAGCAGCACCGGCTGCCCATATTGTGAAAAAGTAAAAACATTCCTAAAAGATCAAGGCTTTGCATATGAAGAGCGAAATGCTTCCATACATAAGGAATATTTTGATCAATTAAAGGAACGGAAAATTTATGGAACTCCTGCAACACTCATTAATGGAAAGCTAGTCCTTGGCTTTCAAGAGAAAAAATTTAACAAGCTGCTTGGATTATCAGAAGACTCTGTTCCCGTGGTAAGCAATTCAAAACCAGAAACTAGTGAGGAAAGTGCAGATACTATTTTCCAATCAGTTAATGAAAAAATTCTTGAAGACGTATATGATTTTGTCACCATCGGCGGCGGACCCGCAGGTGCTTCTGCTGCTGTTTATGCTGCACGTGGGAAATTAAAGACACTTGTCATTGATAAAGCTCCAAAAGCAGGCACCCTAGCAATTACTCATAAAATTGCGAACTACCCAGGTGTGCGCGAAGAAGTTACAGGGCTTGAACTGTTAACAAGAATGCAAGCACAAGCAAAGGATTTTGGCGCAGACTTCATTCGTTCCACTGTTCTATCGGTTGATTTTTCAGATGAAATCAAAAAAATTGAATTAGCCGAAGGTACCATCAAAGCTAAAAGTGTCTTCATTGGCGTTGGCGCAAAAGCTCCTTCTGGCAAGATTAAAGGCGAAGAGGAATTTACTGGACGGGGTGTAAGCTATTGTTCAACCTGCGATGCCGCCTTTTATCAAGACCAAGTTGTCGTGGTTGTTGGAGATAATGATGAAGCGATCCACGAGGCCGAAACATTAGCCAAGTATTGTAAAACAGTAAAATTGTTAATTCCAACTGAACTAAAAGGGGACGTGGATCTTTCTCAATTAGAGAATAACTTAAAAGTTGAAATTTATAAACGTCACCGTGTAAGAGAAATTATTGGGACTGATAGTGTTGAGAAAATTGTCGTCCTTACTAATAAAAAGGAAGAACAGGTATGGGATGTGGATGGAATTTTCTTATACCTCGGCGGGATGATGCCAGGAACCGACTTCTTAAAAGGTGCAGTTCTGCGCGATGAAGAAGGCTATGTTATCGTAGATGAGTACCTGCGTACCAATGTTGACGGCGTCTTTGCAGGCGGTGACGCAAGAAGAACACCGATTAAACAAGCAGTTATTTCAGCAGCTGATGGGGCGATTGCGGCTTTAAGTGCCGAGCAGCACGTCAATAAACGCACGAAACTTCGTCCCCAATATAGTTAATCTTTCAGGAAAAAGACGGCGGCTGCCGTCTTTTTTTTGCCCGATATAATTAGACTAGAATTGTTTCTTTAATAACTCCATTGATAACATAAGAAGGTGCTTCGCCGTTTAATACCTTAACAATGTTTCCCGCTGCCATATTCGCCATGGCATCTCGTGCTTCAAAGGTAGCATTACCGATGTGAGGAGTTAATACAACGTTTTTCAGATTTTTCAATCCCTCACTAATTTCAGGTTCAAATTCAAATACGTCAATCCCTGCTCCTTCAATCTGTTTCTCTTCTAACGCTTTTATAAGTGCGGCTTCATCAACGATTGGGCCTCGTGCACAGTTAATTAAATAAGCTGTTGATTTCATCATTTCAAATTGACTTGTGCTAAACATGTGTTTCATGGTTGGATTATAGGAACAATTTATGGTAATGAAATCAGATTCAGCAACTAATTCATCAAAAGATACATATGTCGCGTTTAGTGCATTCTCAACATGAGGACTTTTTCGACTTGGACTCGTATATAGAACCTTCATGTCAAAAGCAGCGGCTCTTTTCGCAACAGCTTGGCCAATTTGACCAAATCCGACAATCCCGATTGTTTTTCCAGATACTTCACGACCGCGAAAATAAAGAGGTGCCCATCCATTGAAGCCAACAGTACGGCATACTTCATCTCCTTCAACCACTCTTCTTGCTGCTAATAAAAGGGAAAACGTTAGGTCAGCGGTAGCCGCTGTCGATGCCATTGGTGTATTGGTGGTTGGTATTCCTTTGGATGCGGCATAATCAAAATCAATATTATTAAATCCCGCTCCATAGTTCGCAATGATTTTTAAATGGGGTGCTTGGTCAATTACATCCTTCGTAACAGAGGTAGATAGTAAACTTAGAAGGGCATCCTTATCTTTGATGCGCTCTTTTAATTCCGCTTCAGTAATCAATTTCTCTTCTGTAAATACTTCAACCAAGTGATCCTTCGATAATAGTTCTAATCCCTTGTGGGGAATCTCACCTGCTACTAAAATTTTTGCCATTGCCTATCACCACTCCTGAGTAAAATGACTGCCTTTTCCAATAATCCAAATAACTGTATATTATTATACTACAATAAAAAGTCCTATAAAATTATTTATTTATTAAAATTCTGCTAACAAGCTATGCGATATTAAATTAACCCATCATTTTTTCTAATAGTCAACGTTTGTCCATTTCACTTCAACCCCTTCAAGCATACATTGTAATAATTCGGAAGAGGAGGTGATTTTTATGGGACATGGTGGAAGTAGCAACTTCGCGTTAATTGTTGTGTTGTTTATTTTATTGATCATTGTTGGAGCATCTTTTATGTACTAATTGCAGCTAAGCTATCAACAGAAAAGAGCGGCAAACCTATTGGTTTCACCGCTCTTTTTTATTGATAAATTCTTTACTTTTTGTCGCGAGAAATAATGATTAAGCAGACAGTAATAATCGTAAAGGCCATGAAGGCTAATAACGGAATGGTAATAAAGCCAAGCCAGTTAATATAATCCTTTGAGCAAGGCACTCCGCTTGTACACATTTCAAACTGTTGTAAATAGGGGATTTTTTGTAATAACGTATGGTATCCAGCGATCAGCAGACCGATGATGGATAACGGTAGCGCATATTTATAGATGCCTTTATCATTCCGGTAAACCGCCACTCCAAGGATGATGGCTAGTGGGTACATGAATATCCTTTGGTACCAACAAAGTGTACAAGGAATGTAGTGCATAACCTCACTAAAATACAGACTGCCTAGTGTGGCAATGATGGCAGCAATCCAAGAGAGAACTAAGGATTTATTCATACTTATTCACCTTTTGAGGCTTTCTCAACCATGTCTTTTAAGTCATCAATAGTTTGTCCATCAAACTTTTCTCCGTTAACGAATATCGTCGGGGTTCCTGTAACACCAAGTTTTTCAGCATAATCCATATCCTTGTTCCAAGCATTATCGGATTTCTTAGCTTGGAAGTTTTTCACAACCTTATCGACGTCACTACCGCTAGCAACTTCCTTCAATGTATCTACTAGGAAGTCCTCAGTAAACAAATCGATTTTTTCATACTTAGTGTCTTCAGGCTGTTTTTCGAATAAAAGATCATGGAATTTCCAAAACGTTTCATTTCCAAGCTCTTGAAGTACTGATTCCGCAAATTTCGCAGATCGAGTCGAGTCCACGTTAATAAACGAATCATTCATAAAGTAAAATTTTGCTTTGCCAGTATCCACAAGTTCCTGCTGGATAATTGGTACGACATCCTTGGCGAAGTTTTTGCAATTTGGGCATTTATAATCACCGAATTCAATGATCGAAACAGGGGCTGATTCCTTACCTTTGAATGGCTGATTGCTATAATCAATTTTTGTAGTAGTGGTTTTATCCTGTTGTTTGGAGTGATTGCCTAAAAAAATGAATGCTAAAATAAAAACTGCAACCAATCCAATCATCCAAAAAGTAAAGGTAGATGATGATTTTGATTCTTTTTTCTTATTTTTATTATTATTTGCCATAATAGTCTCCTTTAAATGAATTAATGCTAATTAATAAATTTAGTTAATGATTTTGTTGTTCATTGATATATTAAATTTTACTAAACTTATTCTGTAATGCAAATAGAAAGTCTTTTGACTTCTTAATGCCGATTAAATTTGAGTAGTTAAGGACATTGTTTCAATTAAAACAATACTTATATTTAACGATTTAGAAAAACAAAAACATTCGTCAATAGAATGTGACGAATGCTAATTCTTTCAAAAAGTTACTATTAAATTATATATTTTTCTTCTATTAATTAATTTCCATAATTTTATTATTATTGATTGCAAATTGTTCATTTTTATGAAAAACACGATTACATAGAGAAAAATTAATGTATGCACCAACACTAAAAATGATTAAAGACGTTGCTGGCACATATATTATGATAACAGTAAGTAAAGCTAGAAAACCAAGAATGAGTATTGTAGACGGGAAATTTACTATAGCCAAAAGAAATGAATTTTTAATAGCACCTTTCCAAGTGGCGTTATAATGAGTCATTACTGGAAACAAAAAAGTAGAAATAATTAAAAACACTACACTTATTATTATAAGTGGTATTATCATCAGAAACTTTAACCCAGATTGATCTTGATTTAGGTAGAAATAGTTAAAATAAAGTAATACCGCTAGCAACATCCAAATGATTCCTATTAAAAAACTCTGTTTAAAATTCTCTTTAAAATATCGAAAGTAGTTTCTTACCACACTTGTATCTTGATTTAATTTCCATTGTCTTACAACGCTATACATCGCAGAAGTAGCTGGTGCAATCGTTACGATTGGAAGGCAAGAGATAATCCAAAAAAGATTAAGGATAAAAAGATTAGAAAGTCTATCAACTACTGCGTAAAATCTACTATCTAAAATGTTCATTTTTTCACCAAATTTCTGAAAGTTATAATATAAAGTCCCTAAGATTTTGTGAAATTTGTTATAAAATGATTTTCTTCATTTTTTTTCCGCTCTCAATCGCTCCAAATACCATTGACATACTTTTAATATTGTCACGGCAATCCGTTTCAGCCATGCGATTCTCCTCAAGGGATGAAAACATCTCATCAAAACAACCCCAGTGACCTTCTTGGCCTTCCCATTTAAATGGGACTTCGATCGATTTAACCTTACTTATGAAATCTTTTGGTTGGGATTCATCGATTACTTCGCAGATTGGTAGATTTATTCCATCCCAACGAATACTACCTTTACTCCCTGTTACTCTCCAATCTGCTTCCCATGAGGTATTTAACCCTTCTGCGCACCACGATCCCCGATAAGTGAAAACGATACCATTACTCATTTCAAATATACACATAGCAGACGCATTTCCTTTATACCAAGAGCCAGGTGGATTATATTCATGACAATAGACAGATACAGGGTCTGATCCAATAATTAAGCGTGCTTGGTCGAATGTGTGGATGGCCATATCCAATATTAATGGGTTATCCATCACATCACGGAACCCCCCAAAATGAGGGCCCAGGAAAAAGTCTGCATGAACAGAACCTACTGTTCCTATTGCATTGTTTACTAATAAATTTTGAAATGCCCGAATCTTTTTTAAGTATCTACGATTTTGCATAACGGTATAATTCTTGCCATAGTATTGAGCATACTGTAACACATCTCTTGCATCTTCCATGGATTCTGCCATTGGTTTTTCACCGAAAACATGACAACCAGCTTTGATTGCAGTCGTAACAATCTCTTTATGTGCTGATGGAATTGTCACATCAAACACAAGATTGGCTTTGGTTTCAAAAATAGCTTGTGATAAATCATTATATGCTGGGACTCTTAGGCCCTTTCGTTTTGCCATCGCTTTGGCTGCATCAATATTCACATCGACAAACCCGACAATTTCTGTATTATCACGCTTACTTGCATAATCTATCCACGTATTCGACATTTCTCCACAACCTGCCACAACAATGCGATGTTTCATCATCATCATTCACCTTCTTATGGATTATTAGAATAAGAGTATTACTTTTTATTCTGGATTAGTTAAGTCGATTCTCCCACAATAATCCTATAGTCAATCGATGGGGTTATTTCGCTAAAAAATTCCCCATCTTCTATTTTATTTACCAATCTTTCGACGGCCCTAAATCCAATCTGTTCAACTGGATATTCAACTGTTGTTAGCTTAGGAGAAATGTATTTTAGTACATCAATATTATCAAACCCCATCAGTCCGACCTCTTCTGGGATTTTTATATCCTTATTCTTTAAAAAATTCATGACTTCAAGTGCGTACAAATCACAGGAACAGACGATGGCTGTCTTATTATTTTTCTCAAACGTTACTTCTTCCAGCTCACTTAAATAACCATTATGTTTTATAATTAATGGAACTTCATTGATGCCTTTTATTGATAATCCATCTAAAAATCCTTTTAATCTTTCTTCTTGTGTATAAATATTTGTTTTTCCTTGGTACTTCAATGGAGGGCAAATATAGATGAATTTCTTATATCCTTTATCAACAATGTGACCCACTCCATCTATCATTGCTTCTTTTTCTTTAATTCCAACATAATCCCAGTTTTCTGACAAATAATTAAAGATAGTGATAACTGGTATGGAAAACCCTTGTAAATAGTCCTCAAACTCTTTACCTTGATTGACTGTAAATAGGATAATTCCATCCACTTTATGATTTGCTAAGTACTCAATACATAGCTTTTCGTTTTCTGGATCTTTATCTGATAATGCAATATAAATAAAGTACCCATTCTCTCTTGCCTTATATTCCACTGCATTTAACAATTGTGCAAAAGATCGGTTATATAAATCAAATAAAACAATACCTAAAGTCATCGTTTTACCTTTTACAAGACTCCTGGCTGTAAAATCGGGACGGTAGTTTAACTCGCGAGCTGCTTCTAAAACAAGCTTCTTTGTCTTTTCTTTTATTCCTGGACGATTATTTAATGCTCTATCCACCGTACCCGATGAAACACCACAATATTTCGCTAAATCCTTTATCGTAACCCGCATAGTGAGTGCCTCCACTATTTCACAACATGATATTTCTGAAAGCTTAAGACCTCATTTACTTAAGGAATTTATTACTCTTACCTCATACACACCGCCTGCTGCCTTACCTTCGCCAGACTGAAATTTCACTTCAACCTGTTGTTTCCCTTCAGTTACTGTTAACGGAATCTCATAATAAATATTAAAAAGACCGTCAGAATGATTTCCCTCAAGTTTTTGAGTGGCAACCAGTTGTCCATCAATCACAATTTCAAAGTCGCGTTCATATTTTTTTCCATCTGCAAAAAGTGTCTTATCCCTGCCAAAATAAGTTACTTGTAAGTACATTTTCTTATCAGGCTCCACTAACATTTCATAACTGAAAAAGCCTTCTCCGCGACTATCACGCCACGATTTTTCCACCACATTAAAATAACCTGTTTGAGAGTTCTTGCTATTAACTCTGTGCTCTATCTCAGGCTGCTGTTCACCTGGTTGTACAACGTCAACGGTGATAACTCTTAACTTTTCAAGCTCCTCTTTCTCTTTATCTACAAACGTTTTGTAGGCCTCTTCATCCATCAGATTCCAATATAATGTATAGCGCTGGTGATGCAAGTTGTAAAATGGAACGAGGGTAATTTTTTGATTGCCAGGCTGCCCAACTTTATCTGTTTCAAATGTCAATGGAAAGCCTTCAACAGGTTTAATCCATTGCTTAAGTTCTACTTTGTCAGCTACAAAGCTAGGAACATCAATAAGTGGATAATTGTTTAATTTTAAATGATCTTCGAGAATATCACTTTCCGGAAAATTCTCCTTACCAAGTGCTCCTGCCAAAACAACAGGTCCATACATAAAGCCAACTTTTCTAGGATTATCTTTAGCTGTATAGGTATGGAGATCCATGGGAAGGGTAAATTCTATTGTATCCCTGCCGCTCCAGTTCCTGCCGATAGTTACATAACCATTTTCTGAAATCGAATTGGTTTTTACACCATTTACAAAAACAGTTAGAGCTCCAGAAACCCAATATGGTACACGGATATGTACGTTTAAGAATTCAGCTGCTGCTTCTTCAAAGTATAATCGGACTTTATTAGACCTTGGAAAATCGGTTTCTTGCCTTAGCTTTATTTTCTTTTCATCCATGATTAATTCAGAAGCAATAAATAAATTAACAAACAAATCTTCCTGTTCTTGATAATAAATGTTTCTTGTATATCGGGCAGGATTCTCCATCCCAGTCCCCGTACAGCACCAGAAAGAATTGTCCGGTGAACAGTAGATTTTAAAGTGCCCTGGCTGCGTCGAAACAAAATATGTTTTCATGCCTGAATCTGGATCCTGTGATGCTAGAATATGATTGTAGAGTGCTCTTTCATAGTAATCTATATATTCAGTCTTATGATTCCATTGGAACAAATGCTCAGTCAGCTTCAGCATATTATATGTATTACAAGTCTCCGCGGTTGTGATACCTAATGTTTCTTTATTTACTGGTCCAAAATGTTCTCCTATACTATTTCCGCCAATAATATAGGAACGGTTTTTCGTTACTTCATTCCAGAAGAAAACCGCCATATTCTTGTAATCCTCATTCCCAGTAATCTCATATAGCTTAGCTGCCCCGATGACCTTCGGTATCTGTGTATTCGCATGTTTTCCCTCAAGTTCGTCGATCTCTTTAGAAAGAGGATCGAGTATGGCATGATGGCAAAATCTGATGGCCAGCTTCAAATAATCTTCATTATTTGTAATGGTATATAGATCGGCCATTGCTTCGTTCATTCCGCCATGTTCACAAATCAGCATCCTTTGAAACTGCTCATCATTCAGATTGTCTGTTCCTTTTTTTGCCCAGTCAGAAAGTTTTGTGACAACCTCTAATGCTTTATTGTTTCCAGTAAGGGAATAGACATCAATAAGACCTGCAAAAATTTTATGAATACTGTACCAAGGAACCCATCCGCCTGCGAGACTGAAATTTTCAACCTCGAAATCTCCTGTAAAAACCTTGTCAAAATATGTACGAGGGAAGCCGCTGACATAGCCATCCTCATCGAAGCTTTGGACAAGAGCTAGTTCGTTAACAGCATATTCAATTTTGTTCAGTAATTCTTCATCTTTCGTAACCGTATACATAGCAGAAGCAGCTGAAAGCCAATGACCAATCGAATGTCCACTGATGGGAGTTGATTCCCACCCGCCGTACCGAACTTTCTTTGGTGTTTGCGAAACTGCTTCATAACATGGTGCAATAAGTCTATCAATATCTAAATAAACCAAATATTCTTTTCCCTTTTCTTGCGATTCTTTAAAAATACCATCTAATAACGTAACGTTTTCCATTACGTCCCCTCCTTCTGTTTAGATTTCTATAGCTATCGATTTAATTGAATCGATAGCTAAACATACCGGATCAGGAATATACATTTCTTGGATCATCCCTTTACAGACCCGATCATAACGCCCTTTTCAAAGTATTTTTGGATAAATGGATAAACAATTAAAATTGGCAGAGTAGATACAATGATAACCCCGTACTTGATTTGATCTGCGTATTTTTGTGCGTAACCCCCGGATGCCCCTCCAGAACCTGCTCCTTCAGCAAATACTTGATTGGAAAGAAGAATGTCTCTTAAAACGATTTGCAGAGGTTGTAAACTGTAGTCGCGAATGTAAATTAAACCTGTGAAGAAGTCGTTCCAGTGCCCTACCAAGTAATAGAGCCCTACAACTGATATAACCGCTTTTGAAAGTGGCAGCACCACTTTCCCAAAAAATTGAAAATGTGTGCAGCCATCCATTTGTGCTGCCTCAAACAATTCTTTAGGTATAGAGCTTTCAAAAAATGTCCGTGTAATAATGAGGTTAAATACATTGACAGAAAAAGGAATGATGAAAACCCACATATTATTTGTGAGATTTAAATCTTTCATTAATAGATAAGTTGGAATTAAACCTCCGTTAAAAAACATGGTAAAGACAAATACAAACATTAATAATCGTCTTGCTTTAAACTCATGTCTTGATAGAACATAGGCTGCCGGCAGGGTAAGCAGTAAATTGATAAACGTACCTAAAAGTGTGTATATAATAGTATTTTTGTAACCCACCCAAATTCTAGTATCTTTAAAAATTTCCGTATATCCGAATAGGCTGAACCCTTTTGGATACAGTAGAACTTTCCCAGTAGACACCAGAGTGGAGTCACTGACAGATGCAATAATGACAAAGTACAAAGGATAGGCAACAATTAAAAAGATAAACAGACAAAATACAAAAATAATAAAATCGAAAATTAAATCTGAAGTAGTTTTTCCTTTCCGATTAAAAAGCACCATGACTTTACCTCCTTGCATGGTTGAGATTCATCCTAGCAAAACCCTTATTTTTATATATTTACCATAAACTAATATTTGAAAATCTCTTCGCAATAAAATTCATAGCTAATAAGAAAATAAAATTGATGAGTGTATTAAATAAACCAATGGCAGCAGAGTAGCTAAATTGACTTGAAATAATACCGATCTTATATACATATGTGGCAATAACCTCAGAAACTGGAAGATTCAATGGGTTTTGCATTAAGAATATTTTTTCAAATCCTGTATTTAAGATATTTCCCATACTAAGAATAAAGAGGATAATCATCGTAGGAACGATGGCTGGTAAATCAACATACCGAATCGTTTGCCATCTGCTTGCGCCATCGATTTTTGCAGAATCATATAATTGCGGATCTACGCTTGCCAGCGCCGCTAAATAAATGATGCTATTCCATCCGGCATGCTGCCATATATCAGAAAGAACATATACTGGGACAAAGGTTTTTTCGGAAGCCAACAGGTTGATGTCCCCGAGCCCTAGCAATTTCATGACATGGCCGACAATTCCTGTTTCTGGTGATAATAAGACATTTAACAAACCAACCATAACAACCATGGAGATAAAGTGTGGCAAGTAAACAGTTGTTTGTAACGTTTTCTTCCATCTTTCGCCAAAAACTTGATTGATTATCAGCGCCATAATAATCGGTGCCGGAAATCCTAGTATAATCGTTGTTAAACTGATGGTGACTGTATTGGTCATTAAATCTTTGAACATATAGTTAGTAACAAATTGTTCAAAATACTTGATCCCAACCCATTCTCCCCCGGTAAGCCCCTTGGTAAAATCAAATTCGCGGAAAGCCAACTGGATGCCATACATCGGTATGTAGTTGAAAATAACAATAACAACAATAGCAGGCAAGATCATGAGCCACAATTGATAGTCACGTTTAAAGGTGTTTAATATTGTTGCTTTCTTTACTGTTTTGGCACCAGGTGTACTTGATAAATTTCTGTTTAATTTATTTGTTTCCGTGTTTATAAAGGCCACAAAAAGTACCTCCTTTATTTTAAGAAGATGCTATACCACTTCAAGATGGTATAGCATCCTCCAGAATGATATGTTATTTCTGATTTTTCTTGTAATCGTCATAATACTTTTGCATAACCTTTAGGTTTTCAGGCAGGCCGGTTTTCTCGGCATTTTTCACATAGGCATTCCATACTTTGTCAATGCCGCCTTTTGTGATCCACTGCGAGTATTTCGGCATCGCCAAATTCATAAGGTTTGTATCGTTTAAGCTTAATTTCGAATTGTCCTCTTTGCTGTATTTAATAAACATACCAGGGTAAACGTCTTTATCCTCATCTACAGCATTTAGTGCACCCATTAGCGGTTCGGTTTGCTTGCCAACTGATTGCATATCCGTACCAAGCTCCAGCTTTAAATCATCAGCAATATACATAGGTCCGTTATCGGCCCAAGTAGAAGTCCATTTCCATGTGCCTGGGTCCATTTTCGCATCCGCCGGAGGCAATACCTTGTAGCTGGCGTCTCCGTTATCCGCGATATTGGTACCCATTGAACCAAACAGTACTTGCATACTGACTTTTGGATCGTACAATTCATTGATAAATTTCATGGCAGCTTCTTTGTTTTTACTTTGAGCTGACAATGTAATCATATTGGCACCATAGTTTAGTGCGTTATAATCGTAGGTCCAGGATAATTTTGTGGTTGAGTCAGCTGACTGCTTTAATGGAGCCAACGTTGTATATTGCGGAGCCAGTGTGTTTCCGAATCTGTCTGTTACTTCCCAGCCATACGTATAACCAACCTTTGCAACATCACCATTTCCGCGGGCAACAGATTGGTATTTTGTGTAATCCTGAGTAAATACTTCTCTGCTGATTAACCCGGCTTTATAGCACTTATTCAAGAATTTAATAAATTCTTTATAACGATCGTCTGTTAAGAAGTTTTTCACTTTCCCATCTTCAACAAAATAGCCTTGGCCGCTGCCTTCAGCTAAAGTAATCCCAGTGCTTCCCAAAAGAACTGTCGGATGGAAGAAACCAAAGCCTCCTGTTCCAGTTGGAGCAAAGTCCATCGGAATTTCATCATTAGGATCGCCGTTGCCGTTAGCATCCTTTTCTTTAAAAGCTACTAAAACATCATACAATTCATCCCAATTCGTCGGCGCTTTTAACCCTAGATTGTCTAACCATTTTTGGTTGATAAATTGTCTTGTTGCTGTCGCCGGCCAAAACCGTTGATATTTAGGCAGTCCGTAGATTTTTCCGTCAAGCTGTGTGGCAATTCCCTTTGTTTCCGGTTTTGCTTCAAACATCTTTTTTACATTTGGCAATTTGTTGTCAATATCGTCAGATAAATCTTCAAACAAACCTTGGTATTGTACCTGATCTGCATCTGTAATAGCGTTTGGTCCAATAATTAAATCTGGAACATCACCGCTGGCAAGCATTGCACCCTTTTTCTGATCCCAGTCCGCAGTAACCTCTTGCCATTTAATTGTTACGCCTGCACGTTTTTCTACTTCTTTTAACCATTCCATTTTTGAAAGATCTTGTGTTAACGGATGTTTTGTAATAAGGGCAGTTATTTGTGCCTTGCCATCCCTTGTCTTGCCGCCACTTGCCGCATTTTCTTCGTTAGATGCCTTATCGTTAGAACAAGCAGCTAATATTGAGGCAGATAAAGATAGTGCCAGTAAACTCCTTAAAACCTTTTTCTTTTTCATCTGATTTCCCCCATTTTTACAATTTTTGAAAAAACATTTCCTTCAGAAGAAAAACACACTCTTTCTCTGTTCACCCCTTTTAAGAAATGGAAGTATATGTAACGTGAACGTACACAAAAAGAAAAAGATAACGTTCACGAGATACAACGAAAGTAAGTTATTTATTTTTGATACAGGCCAGGTAATAAAAAAAGTTCGTGTACGTTAACAAAAAAACAGGTGAAGTTCTTCAGTCAGATTGACTATTATCTAGAAGATCTTATCTAATAGGTAAATTGACAGATTCTTGAGGTGTTAATTTAGTTAATAAAAATATTAATCTATTAACTAAATGTTTTGAGGATATTTAAATGATAACGCTTACTTATATTTTGGTCAATTGCTTTTTTATTTATTAATTAATAATAATATTAACCTTAAATAACAATCGAAAAGATTACTAAGGTTGTTGAGGTAAATAAAATGACAATCTCTCCATTTATCGGAACAGTTTTTTAACATCTTTCAATTCATCAGCTAAGAGGCCCTCCATATACGTCCATAGATGGAGGGCCTTTTTTTATATTCGCTCCTCTATAAATGCGGCCAGCCGTCTCCGTCCCAATACAAAGGTCTTATTTGCAAAGTAGGTTTCCCTTTTTTCAAGGCATCGTAGGCATGATTAACGAGGATGCTCGAATTACCGGAAAAGAAAACGGCACAATGCCCCGGTCCAATCCAGCGTTCATCTCCTGCATCAATCAACGTACCGCCTCCTTCCATCATTGAAACCCCATTCTTATCCATATAAGGCCCGCTTATCTCTTTTGCCCGGCCCACGACAATCTTATAGGTGCTTTCAATGCCTCGGCAGCAAAAATCAAACGATACAAACTGGTAATAATACCCGTCTCGATATACAATAAAAGGCGCTTCAATTGTATTTGGTTCTTCGTTCCGGGTTGAGATGGAAATCAGTTCAGCTCCCGGAGCAGGCTTCATAGTTGCCGGATCTAATTGGATCAGCTTCATCCCCGACCAAAAGGAACCGAAATTTAACCAAGGCTGGCCTTCTTGATCAAAAATTAAATTAGGATCGATCGCATTGAAGTTATCTGCTGCAGTCGAGTGGATAACATACCCCAAGTCCTTCCATTCATAATCGGGATTTTCCGGATCAAGGGTGGTATTGGTCGTTAACCCTATAGCCGAGGTGTTCTTCCCGAAGGTTGAGACAGAATAATATAAATAATAAACTCCATTATGAAAATAGATGTCTGGAGCCCATAAACTATCTTCCTCTTTCTCAGGAACATACTCCTTACTCCATTCCGGTAACGACGGAAATATTTGTCCTGCCTGCTTCCAAGTGACCCCATCTTCAGATGTTTTCATTTGAACGCCGTTTCCCGTATGAAAAACGTACCAGAGGTTTCCCTCCTTTGCGATTACCGGATCATGGGCCCATAAATCCCCCTTCAAATTCCATTCCATATCGTAAAAGTTAACTCCGCCAAAGTTATTCGAGTTACTCATCTTGTTCACCAATCCTTTTAATAGTTTAAGTTATGATTTCCTCAAATTCTATCAAATACTAATAATTAGATTAATACATTAATAATAATATTAACAGAATAACAAAAGAAACGAAGACTTTCTTTCAAAATTCATTAAACATTATGTCTTTCAGCAAATAACAAGACTATATACCCATGAGTATTTAATTCACTCATAGTATTATTAATCCATTAATATTTATATTAATTATTTAAGTTCGTAAGCGTTTTATTGATGGTAAGAAAATCTAACTATAGGAGGGATTTCTAGTTTTAGCAGATTGGATGTATTTTCATATGGATTTGAAAAAAGAGAGGAGAACAACCTAATGAGGAAATGTTTGATACGAAGTTTTTCACTTGTTTTGCTAATGCTTATCTTAATTATCCCAACTACTGCACTTGGTACAGAAAATCCTATTAGTCCGCCAAGCGAAAATAATAATAAGCCACACCTTGACCATCAAGGTGAAACGCCTGATTTTCAAAATGTATCTGTTCACGACCCTTCTATTGTAAAAGATGGTGACACTTTTTACGTATTCGGCTCTCATATTGAAGCTGCTAAATCAACTGATTTAATCAATTGGCAAACATTTACCAATGGCTATACAACGCCTGGGAATAAGATATACGATGATTTATCTAAAAATATAGCTGGTTCTTTTAAATGGGCCGGTGAAAATGATTCGGACAGCAAGGGCGGTTTTGCCGTTTGGGCTCCGGACGTTTTCTATAATAAAGACTATGTTAATGAGGATGGAACAAAGGGTGCCTATATGATTTATTATAGTGCATCATCTACTTATATCCGTTCTGCTATTGGCTATGCTGTATCGCAAAATGTTGAAGGTCCATATAAGTATGTGGATACTATCGTTTATTCTGGTTTTACTAGAGATGAAGCTTACGATGCAAATAGCACTGTAAATAAGAAATGGGATAATACTAATATTAAAAATCTTATTGATGAAGGTAAATTAGAAGGTCCAAGGTCTGGCTGGTTTAATGGTAATGGTTCTTTTAATAATAGTAACTTTCCCAATGCAATCGATTCTACTGTGTTTTATGATAAGGATGGCAAGCTGTGGATGACCTATGGTTCTTGGTCCGGAGGAATTTATGTACTTGAGATTGATAAGGCCACTGGTAAAGCGATCTATCCTGGTAAAGACGGGAAAACATCTGACGGAAGACTAATTGACCGTTATTTTGGAACCAAAATAGCCGGCGGTTATTATAAATCTGGCGAAGGCCCTTACGTTATCTATGATAAAAATACTGGCTACTATTATTTATATGTAACATATGGCTGGTTAGGCGCTGACGGCGGTTATAACATGAGACAGTTCCGCTCAACTAGCCCTGATGGTCCTTATGTAGATGCTGCAGGACAAAATGCTGTTCTTCCAGGCGATGTTCAAAATACTCCATACGGAAATAAGATCATGGGTAACTTCTTGTTCGAAAGAAAAGTAGGAGATCCTGGAACAGGAATTGGAGTAGGTTATCTTTCCCCAGGACATAATTCAGTTTACTTGGATTCTAAGTCTGGGCAGCAATTTTTAGTTTTCCATAGCCGCTTCCCACAAAAAGGTGAGTATCATGAAGTGCGCGTTCACCAAATGTTTATGAACAAAGATGGCTGGCCTGTGGTTGCTCCTTACCGCTATGCAGGTGAAACACTTGATAAGGTGAACAGACAAGACCTAATTGGTGAATATAAATTTATTAACCAAGGCAAAGAATATTCTGCAGCTATTCATAAATCAGTCTTCATTCGTTTAAATAAAGATAATACGATTACTGGCGATGTGACTGGTACATGGGAAAAGGACAGCCAAAATCAAGTAATACTAGTAATAGATGGCATTACTTATAATGGGGTATTTGTCCGTCAATGGGATCCAACTTCAGAACGCTATGTGATGACATTTACTGCCTTATCAAATGAAGGTGTATCTATTTGGGGAAGTAAATTGACAAATAAAACCGATGAAGAAGTCGTAGCAGCTGTTGTCAATGATTTGAAACTTGGTGATACAACAAAAGTCATTTCCAATTTGGCACTTCCTACTGAGGGAACTCGACATACAACGATTTCATGGTCATCATCAGACGAATCAGTTGTTTCTAACACTGGAAAAATCAATCGCCCAGAAGCTGGTTCAGAAGCTTTGACTGCAACCCTCACTGCAACAATTACGAAAGGTATTGTCACAGCAACCAAAACCTTTGAAATTACTGTGTTACCATGGACAAACGCTGTGTTAACAGCATATTATGGATTTGATAATAATTTAAGTGACATTAATGGAAAATTTGCTGATGGTAATTTAACCGGAAATAGAATCGATAATACAGGCGGCAGCATTACTTATGCTGCCGGAAAAAATGGCCAAGCCGCCGTATTTAACGGAGCATCTGGCGTTCGCTTACCAGACGGGCTCATAAAAAGCAACCAGTATTCTGTATCGCTTTGGTTAAAACCTGAACAATTAACCACATACACTACAACTTTCTTTGGAGCAAAAGATCCTAATAACTGGGTGAGCCTTCTTCCGCAAGGACCGGCAGCCAATAACACCATGGTCTGGTCAGGCAGCGCAAGATGGTATGATGCCCCTATCGGTTCAACCATCAAAACTGGTGAATGGACACATTTGGCTTTCTCAGTTGATAATGGCACGATTAAAGTTTATGTAAATGGTGTTGAAAAGTATACAGGATCAGACTTCTCCAATATCTTTACGACTTCGGATGGCAAATTTAGCCTAGCTGTCAACTGGTGGGATACTCCATATAAGGGTTTAATGGATGACTTACGGATTTATGAAGGTGCATTAACACCGTCACAACTTGCGGAATTAGCAAAGACAAACTAATAAAATTTAAAAAATCGTATGGTTGATCCATACGATTTTTTCTTTTAAGCTTTGTTAATTATTGTTTTTGAGAGTTACGTGACCGATTACTCTGCATCAGCCACTTTCCAGTCACGTAGACCACTGATTTCCAGCAGTTTACCTACAAAACCTTCTATTCAGCTCTAGTTAATTCTTTGTCACTGTAATAGAGCCGAAAAAGAATATCCTGATTATAATTCCCAAATCCTGCACCAAATAGTGTTACTCCACCTACATTTTCACTGTCTTCATGGACGGCAATCCGAAACGTCCATTGCTTGTCATGGATGTTTACATCGTCAAGACTCACATCTGATATCCTTATTCCATCCATATATGTTCCCTCAGAAGTAATTCTCAGGCGTTTTAGCAAGCCGTATTGATTGATCTCTGATGGCCACCAGTTAGGCGTATATTTCCCGCGGCTGTCACCAAAATCTCCCGGACTTGTCCACTTACCCAATAAAGTATTATTTAGGGAAAAATAAATATCAGATGGCCAATTGTTATTAGTAAAAGGAGCCTCTGATGATATTTCTAGTGATATTTCTAGTTCGTTAGGTTCCTGATTTCCGAGCAGAAAATTAGGTATTTTATACTCAATAAATCCTTTACTATACCACAACACTTTTGCATTCATGCGGTCAGAGTGAAGAAAGTAACGAGGATCATCAAACTCTCCTATAATTTTTTCTGCGGTTGCCAAACCGCATGTAGGTTCGACATAAAAATCGGTATAATGACCCACTGACACTTCTGTTGCATGGAATTTCTTTATTTCACGCTCTTTCGAAGGGAAAACAATTTCTAACCTCTCAACATTCAAAAAACACCTTTTTTGTAGTCCACCTTTGCCGCGAATTAATTCCGAATGGATGATTTCAGCTTTTTCTAATTTATTGACATGCATGGTCATGATTGCGCTGCTAAGTTCTAGACTTTCAGCCAATTCCTTTACATTTCGCGGGTGCTCAGCCAGGAGATGAATAATTTTTATCCTTACCTTGCTGGCAAGTGCCTCAAAAACAGGCAATGAATGTTCCGAAATATCTAAATTCATTTCTACTTCTCCACCTTAAAAACCATTAATAAATATATTAACAATAATACAATACTACTATAAAGAGGCCTATACAAGACTATATGACAAACTTTCTTTCTTTTTCTAGTACAAAAAAAAGCATACAGGCATCTGTATACTCTTCTCATTTTATGAATTATTAATTATTTATGATAAATAAATCTTTCACCCGGAACCATCATATGGAACTTTTGAGTTGGATAATTCTCTTCTTCGGCAGCTTACCCCACTTCTAAAGATTTATGCTGTGATTGATGCAGCTTCCAATAGTAACTCTTTCGATCCATTAATTCTTGATGAGAGCCTTCCTCAATAATTCTGCCCTTATCGATCACAAGGATGCGTGTTGCATTTTGAATCGTGGAAAGGCGATGCGCAATTATAAAGGAAGTTCTGCCCGCCAATAAAGTCTCAAGTCCTTTTTGCAAGGCAAGCTCGGTTTCCGTATCGATTGATGATGTAGCCTCATCCAGGATTAAAATTTTCGGATCAGCTAACAGTGCACGGGCAAAGGAGATGAGTTGTCTTTGACCAGTGGAAAGCCTTGTGCCTCTTTCGTTTACCTCTGTTTGATATCTATCTGACAATCCGCTAATAAATGGATGTGCTTGAACCGCTTTCGCCGCTTCGATTACTTCTTCATCTGTAGCATCAAGCCGTCCATACCGAATATTATCCATAATTGTGCCGGAAAAAATAAACGGATCTTGAAGCATGACACCCATTTGCTTCCTGAGAGATGGAATAGTGACCGTGTTAATATCGATATCGTCAATTTCAATTCGTCCTCTGCTTACATCATAAAAACGGCTTAGCAAACTGACGATCGTTGTCTTACCCGAACCAGTTGCCCCGACTAGAGCTATCGTTTCACCCGGATTGACAGAGAAATTAATGTTCTTTAGGATTTGTTCCCCATCTTCATATCCAAAAATAACATCTTTAAATTCTACTTTTCCTTTGATTAAAGGAAGTTCTACAGCATTCGGACGATCTTTGACCGTTGGTTGTTCATCAATCATTTCAAAAATTCGTTCCAAATAGGCTGTTGCATTAATAATCGCATTATAGAAATTCCCGATATTTGCAATTGGTGCCCAAAACATTCCGATATAGCCGACAAATGCCACCAAAGCCCCAACTGATACGCCATTACCAATCAGCGATATACCAACAACATATATTAATGAGGTTGTCAGTATTGAAATGTTTTCAATCGAAGGCCATAACAGAAACTGAATTCGTACTGCCTTCATCCATGAGCTGCGATAACCTTCAGATACATTATTAAAAATGCGTTTATTTTCTTCTTCTCTCGTAAAAGCTTGAGTCACTTTAATTCCATTGATACTTTCATGAATATAAGCATTCATATTGGATTGTTTGTTACTTAACGTTTGCCATGCCTTTCGCTGGGCATTTTTTATAAGGAGGATTACTGCTGCAAGGATTGGAAAACCCAGCATGGCCATAAGCGTTAACTTTACATCAATGGCTAACATAAAACCGATAATCACGAAAAGACTGAAAAGGTCAGTAATCAAATTAATTAGTCCATTAGATAATAGATCACTTAATGAGTTTACGTAGTTTACGACTCTTACTAAAATCTTCCCATGCGGCCGGCTGTCATAAAATGAGAAGGATAGCTTTTGCAAATGGGTAAACAAATCTTTCCTAATATGAAGGATGACACTTTGCCCAATCTGAGACATCATTCTAATCTTAAATTTCATGCAAATTCCGGTTATAAAGAGGGCGATTAAGTAAATTCCGGCCAGACCCCATAAACCAGCAACATCGTTATTTGGAATCTTCTCGTCAATGGCTTTTTTAATCAAATAAGGACCGATTAAATTGGCGGAGCTAGCAATCAGCATGATAAAAACGATTAAAAGGATCTTTTTTCTGTAAGGTTTTAAATAAGCAAACATCCGCTTAAGATGAATAAAACTAAACGGGGACTCCAATTCTTCATCTACATCAAATTTATTGCGCGCCATTGAGATATATCACATCCTCACCATCGTGCTTACCATCAAAATTCCCATTTTGGTTCCTAAACACTTTATAGTAATACCCTTTTTTCGCAAGCAGTTCTTTATGCTTTCCTCTTTCAATTATCGTGCCATTTTCCATTACCAGAATTATATCTGCCTCTTTTACAGATGAAATCCGATGAGCAATAATAAAACAGGTTTTCTCCTTTAAAATGGACTTTAATGTTCGTTGGATACGTAGCTCTGTCTCCATATCCACAGCTGATGTTGTATCATCCAGGATCAGGATGGATGGATTTTTTAGAATCGCCCGGGCTAACGCAATCCTTTGTCTTTGACCTCCGGAAAGACCTACCCCCCGTTCCCCAATAATGGTGTCGTATCCTTCTGGGAGCTTGGAAATAAAATCATCGGCCTCTGCCATTTTGGCAGCAGATTGTACTGCGTCTAAGGTAGCTTCTGGGTTCCCGTAGGCAATATTTCCTTCAATTGTATCTGAAAAAAGAAAGACATCCTGCATTACCATTGCCAAGCTATCCCTTAATTTAGCGATATCCCATTCTTTTACATTAAGACCATCGACTCTTACTTCCCCGCTTGTTGCATCATAAAACCTGCTTAAAAGATTGACTAATGTGGATTTTCCTGCACCGGTTGGTCCGATAATACCAACCGTTTGTCCTGGCATCACTTTAAAGCTGATATCCTTTAAAACCGGTTCGTCACCATAGCTAAACGAAACCTGATTAAAATCCACTACCCCATTGATGTGCTTTACATTAAATCTTTTTCCTTCATTTTTGATCTCTGGCTTTGTATTTAACAAATCTTCCACTTTTTCAGCTGAAGCAATAAACCTCTGAACATCATTGATTAACCATCCAGCCATACGCATTGGATTATTTAATGCCCAAATCAAGGAATTAAAAGTCACTAATTCACCTAAAGTAAGGGAATGATTAATGACCATAGTGCCTCCCACTAAAATCATGACAACCGTTAATACTCCCGCTAGTGAATCGAGGACGGGCAGATACTTCTCCCAAACTCTTGCGGAGGCAAGGTTCTTCTCCTTAAAGGCCTCATTTTCTACTGAAAACTTTTCAATCTCGTAATCTTCCTTCGCAAAGGCCTTAACGACTCGATTCCCGCTAATGTTTTCCTGCACTACTGAATTCAGCCTGGCAAACTGGCCCCTGATCGCCGAAAAAGTAGGTTTAACGGTAAAGGATAACCGCGTAGCAAAAAAGCCGATAATTGGCGTGACTGCCAGCATGGCCAATGCTAATAGCGGGTTAATATAAAACATAAACCCAATCGCAAATAGTAATATGGTAAGGTTTTCAAAAATCATATAAATAACCCAAGCCGTAAAATGCCTTACAGCTTCCATATCACCGGTCATTCGGGCCATAATATCTCCCGTTTTGGTCCGGTCATAAAAACTGAAATCCAACTGGTTAAGCCGGTCATACATCTGCCCTCTTATCGTAAATATGACACCTTGAGAAATAACTTCAAAAATCAATTGATAATTATAGCGGATAATGGTTTTAACTAGAGTTACTATGATCATTGACCCCAAAAGATACCATAATAGACCGTTCTGATGTCCATAAATGACCTTATCAATGATTTTACCCGCGATATATGGATTGATCATATTTAATACGGAAACAACAAGAGCCAAAAAAAGACCAAAAAATAATCTAACACGAGAATTCCTTATATACCCCCATGCCCAACGCATGCTTTGCATGATCGACTTCCTCCTCCCCGAAGAGCTTTTAAACATAAATACATCATATTATTGGATTTTCCATTATATGTATGGACATAAGTATATTAGGTCCATAGCAAGAGTTTGTTTATTTTTCACCCATGTTTCTTTCACCTCAATTATAAAAATAAAAACATTCATTAACCTATTATAGTGTTATAATCAAAGAATAAAATGTATAATCATAACAAAAAATTGCACAATCCTAACATTTGAGGAGAAAGAAAATGCTCCAATTACTAGCCCCGCCTTTGCCGACTCTTCTAGCGGCAGGTGAACATACCTTCGATATTGGTGAATCACATATAAACCGGAACAACATTGGTGTTTTTGATTTATTAGTGGTTACAAAAGGACAATTACACATGGGTGAAGACTATCATAAATTTCAGGTTTGTGAAGGAAAGACCCTTATCCTCTCCCCAGATCGGCATCATTTTTCAATCTCACCGTGTGATCAAGTTACCCATTTTTTTTGGTTTCATTTCATTACATCGAAAGGATGGAAGGATCTTACCATCTCTAAACCTTTTCATAACAATGAGAAAAAAGCTTTAGAATGCAGAAACGTCTTTTCTGAAAACCCTTTCGGAATAACACTACCTAAATTTTGTCAATTATCCAATCCCGAAGCTGTTGAAAGGCTGTGCTCAAAAATTATTACATCCGAAAATGAATCGATTTACTCCGGGGAATGGCAGCGACAAATACTCTTTCAACAATTGCTTCAGGAACTTTCAAATCATTTGCACTTAGCTAACTCTATGCCTGCCTTGGCTGTTGCAGAAAAAGCTGCCGTTTATTTGAGAAAGAATTATGCAAAAAAGATTACATATGAGGATCTTGGTCATGCGCTTCGATTCCATCCAAACCATATTGCAAGATGCATGATTCAGGCATTGGGCTGCACACCGATTGAATATGTTAATAAAATTCGAATGGATCAAGCAAAGATCTTACTAGTTTCAACCGATTGGAATATTGATAGAATTTCAGAAAGCTGTGGGTTTACTCAATCCGCCTATTTTAGTAGAACCTTTAAAAAACTAGAGGGTTTATCACCTAATCAATTTCGAAAACAATATATAGGAAAAATCCCGATAAATAACTCATGATAGTAGAAAAAAAGCAATCGTCCGATTTAGCTTCATATTTATAATACTTTAATAAAAAAAGCACCATTATGATCAAGAAAATGATCATAATGGGCTTTCCAAACTACCTTAAAGGAGCAAAATCCTTTATTTCTCCAAGAATTTGTTCAATTTCCAGTAAAACGTCATTACTTAATTCAATATCAACCGCTTTAACATTTTCCTCAATTTGCTGTGGCCGGCTGGCTCCGATAATAGCCGAACTAATACTCGGAAGACGAAGAATCCAAGCAAGTGATAACTGACTTAACGTAACTCCCAATTCACTAGCCAGCTCATTCAACTTTTGCACAGATTCAAGTACATCATTCCTAAAATAGCTATTGATAACCCAGTTGGTCGCATCATTAGCTGCCCGGCTATCTTCTGGTTTTTCAGTATTTGATTTATATTTCCCCGTTAATATCCCCTGAGCTAATGGTGAAAAGACGATTTGCCCCAGTCCTTTTTCGGTACAAACCGGCAGTATCTCGTTTTCTATATATCTCTCAAGCATATTATAGATGGGCTGATTAGATATTATTGGTCTTAAATAATTGGCCTTTCCAATCCCCACCGCGTTTTCAATTTGTGAGGCACTCCATTCACTTACACCGGCATATAATATTTTCCCTTGCCTGATTAAATCATCTAAAGCATATAAGGTTTCCTCAACGGGCACCTCCGGATCAAAACGGTGACATTGATAAAGATCAATATAATCCAACCCTAAACGTTTTAGGCTGGCATCACATTGTTCCAAGATATGCTTTCTGGAAAGTCCGCGTTCGTTTGGCCCAGCTCCCATTGGGAAAAATAGTTTGGTTGCTACGACGTAACTGCTTCTCGGATAAGCTTTTAATGCCTCGCCCAGCACCTCTTCTGCTTTTCCCCCTTCATACGCGTTAGCAGTATCAAAAAAGTTGATGCCTAGTTCATAGGCTTTATGAATACAATCATATGCGGTTTGGTTGTTAACAGCCTTTCCGTAGGTTAACCAGCTGCCTAAACCAATTTCACTAATCTTTAAACCACTATTTCCAAGTTTTCGATATTTCATTTATCCTTCCTCCTTCTTTAGTTGTTTCATATATTAGGAACTTACAGCTGCAGCTTTTTTATTTACGACTAATACCTTTTTCTCCCATGCCCTGCTCTTCCATCTAAAATACATGACAATCCCTCTAAACCACTCATCTACGATAAAGGCAATCCATACTCCCGCTAAGCCCAGACCAAAATGAATTCCTAAGATATAAGATATTGGAACAGCAAGCCCCCACATGGAGAGAACTCCCATTTTTACGGAAAAAGCGGCATCCCCAGCTGCCCTCAGTGAATTTACTACGATTAAATTGAAGGTCCTGCCTGGTTCAAGAATTAAACATAATAATAATAAAGTACTGCCTGTATGAATAATTTCTTTATTATTTGTAAACAGACTCATTAAGTCTTCTCTGAAAAAAGAAACTAAAATGGAAACTAAAATGGAAATAACAAAACTGGATTTAAGGCTCTTAAATAATTGACGATACGCTCCTTCATAGTCTCCCGCTCCAACACGGTATCCTATTAGGATTTGTGTCCCCTGTCCCATCGCTAATCCAAACAGCATAATAAAGGACATAATATTCCAAGTATAAACACGAGTAGATAAGGCAGCTGCTCCAAGTATAGCTGTAATGGCTGTCATGGCCATTTGGCTGGTATTGTAACTGATTTGTTCCCCGGCAGCTGGGATACCAACTTTTAGGATTTTTTTAATAAGCGGTAAATCGAAATGAAAATAATCTTCTCGTTTAATTCTTATTGGGAGCCGCTTATACATAAGAATAAAGGCAATAATGAGAGCTGACGCCCTGCTAAAAGCAGTTGAAAGGGCTACCCCTTTTACTCCCATTTCAGGGAATCCGAATAAGCCGTAAATAACCAAACTGTTTCCCGCTAAATGGATCACATTCATCATAATCGATACAAACATGGCTTCTCTAGTAAATCCATTTGCCCTAAGAATAGAAGAAACAGTAATTAAGATGGCCTGTAAAAATAAGGTTCCGCCGACAATCGATAGATACTCATAACCTATCGCGGCAATATCATCTTTAAGGTGGAATAACTCTAATAGCTGGCCTTTAAAAATGACCATTAAACAGCTTACAACTAAGCCAATTACCAAATTGATCGATACTGAGACAGCAGCCGCTTGTTTAGCACCTTCCCTCAAGCCGGCCCCTAAATATTGTGAAATAAGTACAGCCGTCCCAGTTGCAGTAAAACTAAATATTAGAATACCAAAAAAGACAAGTTGATTTGCCACTCCGACAGCGGCCACAATATCATCAGAAATATGCGACAGCATGATGGTGTCGGTGCTCCCCATGATCATTTGAAGCAGCAATTCAATAAAAATTGGCCAGGTAATGGCAAGTAAAGTTATTTTTCTATTATTTTGATCAATTGAATTTCCCATTTTTTATCTTCACCTCCTACAGAAAAAGATTCATATCAAAAAGATGATATGAATCTTTTTCTCTCTTTTTTGTAAATGCACTGAATGTCCGTTTTATTTAATTACTTAGGAAGCCCAAGGTTTGGAGTTCCATCCGGATTCCAGGTAAACTCTTTCGCACATGTGTGCCGATTCGGATCATAGAGCGGGTCTCCAACAATCTCTGTATAGTTTCTCACGTGGTAGACAAGGATATCCTTGCTTCCGTCTTCAGAAACTGTAAAGCTGTTATGACCAGGACCGTACTGGCCTGCTTCATAGTTAGTTTTGAATACAGGTTCTGTAGATTTACTCCAGGAGTTTGGATTCATTACATCACTGTTTTCATCCGCAGTTAGTAGTCCCATGCAATAATTTTCGTCGGTAGCACTTCCCGAATAAGAAATGAATATTTTACCGTTTCTCTTTAAAACCGCTGGTCCTTCATTTACCCAGAAGCCAATCGTTTCCCAATCATATTCTGGTTTTGCAATCATCACTTGCGGTCCTATGATGGTCCAAGGGTTTTCTAATGGTGCAATGTATAGATTGGAATTACCTCTGATGTTAGGATCCTTTTGAGCCCAAACAAGATATTGCTGACCATTATGCTCAAAAGAAGTAGAATCTAGGGCAAATGATTCCCAATCGGCATTGATTTGCCCCTTTTCTTCCCATTTTCCTTCTAGCGGGTTAGCAGATTTATTTTCAATTACGAACATGCGGTGTTGGAAAAGTCCATCAATAATTTCCTTTGATGGCGCAGCCGCGTAATATATATACCAGCTGCCATTAATGTAATGAATCTCCGGTGCCCAAATCAGTGCGCTCATTGGTCCTGTTTCATGCTTTCTCCAAGCAACCGCGGTTTCTGCATCCGCTATGCCTTGGATTGTTTTTGAACGTCTAACCTCGATACGGTCATATTCAGGAACAGATGCAGTAAAGTAATAGTATCCGTCCGTATGTTTATATACCCATGGATCCGCTCTTTGCTCGATAATCAGATCCTTTGATGTTTTGGCTTCTTCGATTGTTACTTTTACCATGATAATCTCCCCTATAACAAGATGTCAGCTATTCTAAATTATTTTGCATCTGCTACCGGAACGCCAAAATTCGGTGTACCATCTTCGTTCCAAGTAAAAATCTGAGCCCGAGTATGGCGGTTTGGATCCCATAACGGGTCACCCTCAATATTCTGATAATTACGCGCATGATAGATAAGAATATCTTGGCTTCCATCTTCAGAGACCGTGAAGCTGTTATGTCCTGGTCCATATTGGCTTGTTTCTTCATTTGTTTGAAACACAGGTGTTTCTGATTTTTTCCAAGATGTTGGGTCTAATAAATTATTATTTTCATCTGCAGACAGGAGACCCATGCAATAATTGTAATCTGTGGCACTCGCAGAATAGGCGATGAATATTTTTCCGTTTCTCTTTAAGACCGCTGCACCTTCGTTCACTAAAAAGCCGATGGTCTCCCAATCATACTCAGGTTTTGTAATCATTACTTGAGGACCTTCAATCGTCCACGGAGTCACCATTTTAGCGATGTAAAGATTTGAGTTTCCAACAATTTCAGGGTCTCTTTGTGCCCAAACATAATATCTTTGCCCCTTATGCTCAAAGGTAGTAGCATCAAGTGAAAAGGACTCCCAATCTGTTTTCACTTGCCCCTTTTCTACCCAAGATCCTTCAAGCGGGTTCTCGGAATCATTTTCAATCACATACATACGATGGTCAAAAATCTCGTCTGCTCTAGCAGCCGCATAATAGATATACCATTTTCCGTCGATGTAATGAATCTCAGGTGCCCAAATATTGGCGCTCATCGGGCCCTCTTCATGCTTTCTCCAAGCAACTATAGGTTCGGCTTCGCCTAATCCCTGAATTGTTGCCGCCCTTCTGACTTCAAGCCGGTCATATTCTGGGACCGATGCTGTGAAATAGTAGTAACCATCTGTATGTTTATATACCCATGGATCGGCACGCTGCTCGACAATGGGATTATTTAATGTTTCAGCCTTTGGCATAATTGATCACCTTTTCCGTTTAATTTCTAACTTTAACTTGATGACTAACTTTGACTACTTCATTTAGAAACTTTAGAGCGGTGAAACGGTCTCTTAGCTGATGAGCTTCGGTTAAACTACGCACCACAAGATCTTCGTCAATTCCCAATTGTCCCGGCATTGTTTCGCCTCCAACTTGTTCTATAAGCTCACGTAGTTGAGAAGCTTTTGGAATAGCCCCGTATACAGCTCTAATTTCTTGAATGTTTTCTTTAATATTTTTCACGATACTATCATCATCAGTTGTTTTAATATTATCCTCTAATTTTGTAAATTCCGAAATTAGTTGGATAAAGTCCCTTTCATATACATCCGCTAGGAGAGAAACCGCCACCCCTACCTTTGCCCCATGAAGGACTTGAGGGCGGTTTTGTCGTAAAAATTCCATCTCCCAATAGTGTGAAAGGTGATGTTCCCCTCCAGAAGCAGGATGGGATTGGCCAAATAATAACATGGCTAAACCGGATTTAATGAGGGCCTCAATGAGGATACGAATGCCTTCTTCATCTACAGCGGCAATTTTATCTGCTTTTTCAACGCATATATCAAGTGCTTCTCTTGTAATTTTTGCAACTAGCGGGCAATATGGCTCACCGACAGTGAGATTTCCAAAATTCCAATCTGCCAGGGATGTATATTTGGCTAACATATCCCCCAATCCTGCTGCAATCATTTTCTTTGGTGCATTTCGTAATACGTGTAAATCAGCAAATACCGCAATTGGCGCCATCATTTGAAAAGTTTGCTTTATTCCTCTAACAATTAATGGTGCTCCCATTGATGTAAAGCCATCGACAGAAGGAGCAGTAGGGACAGAAATGAACGGAATTTTTATCTTAGTACTTGTAAAGCGAGCGATATCATGGATGGTACCAGAACCTACAGCTATAATGACATCAGTATCTTGAGAAGTATCTAACAATGCTTGCACTAAAGACTTTTCGTCCGCCACTACATCATTATTCTCGTCAGGCTTTAATAAACAGGTAGAATAACCAACCTTAGTTGCTGATAAATATTTGGTTAGGTCTGCTCCAGCAACACGAAAAGTATGTTCGTCTGCAATGATGACTGCCTTTTTAAAAGCTTTTCTTTCTAAGTAGACTGCTGCTTCCCTTAATACATTGTTGCCAACTAAAATTGTCTCAATCGGTATCCCATTATGATGATTGCCGCAGTCACAACTGTTTGCTAGACTGATAATTTCTGTTATTACTCTTTCCATTATTGTTCCTCCTGCTCCTTCAAAAATTTACCCTCATTCTTGCTTTACTTAATTGGCTGTTAGCCCGAATTTATACTTTGTTACAGATGTGTACACTTGGTCTTTTTCTAAGACCCAAGAAGGAAAATTAGGATGGTGGATGGCATCTGGCAGCCCCTGGGTTTCTAAACAAATGCCAAGGTATTTACGGGAAGGAACACCATAAATCTCACCTTCTGACTTTATTTGGTTTCCAGAGTAAACGACTACTCCAGGCTCATCTGTTTCAATTGTCAATGTACGGCCACTCTCGGAATCTTTAAGAATAATTTCCTGGTCATGGTTTGATGTTAGTAAAAAGGGATGATCATACCCATTGCCGGCTAATTGATTTTGAGGATAATTGGAGTCAACCCCGGATTGAATGAATCTATCACTAGTAAAATTAAATGGTGTGCCTTCAACGTCCAGTAGTTTTCCGGTTGGAAGTAATTCATCATTTAATTCTAGGAACTTATCACTCTTAATAGATAGAGAATGGTTGAGAATGTCCCGTTTAATATTTCCACTTAGGTTAAAATAGGAATGATTGGTCATATTTAATAGTGTACTTTCATCCGATAATCCAGAATATTGGATGGTTAGTTCATTATTATTATTGACTGTATAGGTTACCTTTACGTTTAAATTTCCAGGGTAACCTTCCTCTCCATCCGGACTTAGGTATGAAAATTGAACACTTACTTCTTCGTCATTCTCGGTAACGGAGGCATCCCAAATAACTTTATCAAACCCTTTATTCCCCCCATGGAGGTGGTTGTTGTTTTCGTTTTTTGCCAGGGTATATGTTTTTCCATCAAGATCAAATGATCCACCCTTTATCCGGCCAGCCACACGTCCTACAACCGTTCCAAAAAAATAACTTCCATTTTGATATTCTTGTAACGTGTCATAGCCTAAAACAATATTTTCATAGTTTCCTTCTTTATCAGGAGTGATGATTTTAGTAATAATACAACCATAATTGATGCATGTTAGTTCCATACCGTGGTCGTTTACAAGTGTAAATGAATTAACGGTTTGATTGTTTATTTGACCAACCTTCTCTTGGATAGCTTTCATATCAATCCTGCCTTTCATTCTTCTATTTTCGCTCGTATTGATAACATTTAAATACAAAAATAGTTCCATCTCCTTTCAATCAGGGGATCAAAAGGAGATGGAATAAGCATGAGTTACTTGCGTTTAGCTAAACGGATTACATTCCAAGATAATTTAGGCAGTACAGCTGTTACTCCGCCATTATCAGCCTTAGCATTTCCGTTAGAATGAGGTGCAACAGGTGTACCTTTAGCGGAATTGGTTTGCTTGATATCATCATTTTCAAGTACGATATGCTCTACTACTTGGTAACCTTCGAAGTTACGGATGTCGACAGCTAACTCTAAACCTTCTTGAAGGTGACGGTTTACAGCAAAGATGGTTAATGTTTCATGTTCTTCGTTGTAAACAGCAGTTGACTCTAAATATGGAACATCAGTGAAATCTTTACTATCATACTTAGGGCTTGAAATGATTGGATTTAATGATACACCACGGCCAAAAACAGAAGTATGCATATAAGGATAGAAAATCGTTTGCTTCCAAGCCGGCCCGTTGTCTTCGGTCATAATTGGCGCAATAACATTAACCAATTGTGCAAGACAGGCAATTTTCACCCGATCTGCATGCTTTAACATAGTAATAAGCATACATCCTACTAATAAAGCATCTTCAAAGTTATAGAGATCTTCTAATTGTGGTGGTGCAATACTCCAAGGTTCAATTAGTTTATCCTGCTCTCTGCTGTGATACCAAACATTCCATTCATCAAATGAAAGATTTATATTCTTTTTGCCTCGTTTTTTAGCTTTAATATAGTCGGCAATGGAAATGACAGATTTAATAAAGTCATCCATTTCTAAAGAAAGAGCTAAATAGTTAGAAATTTCATTATCATGGTTGCCGTAATATTGGTGAAGCGAAATAAATTCGACATGATCATAGGTATGGTCAAGGACAGTTGCTTCCCAATCTGCAAATGTCGGCATATTTCGGTGCGAACTTCCACATGCAACAAGCTCGATTGTAGGATCAACCCACTTCATTACTTTTGCCGCTTCTTGGGCAAGGCGGCCATATTCAGCAGCCGTCTTGTGACCGATTTGCCATGGACCATCCATTTCGTTACCTAAACACCAGGTCTTAATGTTATAAGGATCGTTTACTCCATGGGATTTTCGTAGATCGCTATAGTAAGAGCCGCCGGGATGGTTACAATACTCAACTAAATTTCGAGCAGCATCAATCCCGCGTGTTCCGAGGTTAACGGCCATGTTTACATCCGCGTTTACCAGCTGGGCCCATTTCATAAACTCATTTGTTCCCATTTCGTTAGTTTCGGTTGTACGCCAAGCCAATTCTAATAGACGTGGGCGATTTTCAAGAGGACCTACTCCATCTTCCCAGTTATAGCCTGAAACAAAATTTCCGCCTGGGTAGCGAACAAGGGGAACCTGAAGTTCTTTTACCATTTCAATTACATCTTGACGGAATCCATTTACGTCGGCTTGAGGATGTCCTGGCTCATAAATCCCGCCATATACTGCACGACCCAAATGTTCAATAAAAGAGCCATATATACGATTATCAATCTCGGATACTTTAAAATCTTTCTCTAAGATCATCTTTGCCTTTTTGGCAGCCATTGTAATTCTTCCTCTCATATCCTGCTACATACAATCATGCAAGTAAATAGATATATTATCAAAATAATTTAATAGTAGAGATTACCGACTAACTAACCTTTTCCCATTTCGGTTTACCAGCAAATGGACAGCTTTTGTTTTTAAACTTGGCTCGATAGCGGACAATACATCCACTATGAGCGCAAGTCGTACCGTATTGAAAGGAAGGACAGTTTTCACAAATTTTTAATCTTGCTTCGTAGACTTCATCCGATACAATAACAGAGCCATCTTCCTCAGCCTCTTTTACGAGTTCATCGATGACATCTTCTGTTACAATTACACTTTCGATGCAGCCTTTGCATAGACTTTTTTCACTCACTGTAATTTCCCGCCTTCTTAGTTATTCAATAACTAATGTAACAACAGACATTGCTGGAAGTTTGATCGCCAATTTGTTGTTTTCCACAGTTACATCCGTAAATTCAACTGGCTTAACCACTTCTGGCTGTTCAAATGTATTGTGAGCATTCATATTGTCGGCTGTAATAATCGTACCTGAAACGTTTGTCACTGCTGCCTGAACGCCGCGAAGATCTAGATCCAAAACAGCTTCATTTTGGTGATCAATATTACAAAAGCTGATATGAACCTTACCTTCAGTATTTTTTGATGCAGATACAGTTACTTGTGGTAATGTTTCTCCATTGTACTCATATGAGCCAAATGAAGAATCAACAGCCAAAAGTTCTGCGTCCTGGTGGACCTTGTACATATCAAATACATGATAGGTAGGAGTAAGAATCATTTTTTCGCCTTCTGTTAAAATCATGGCCTGAAGTACATTGACAGTTTGGGCAATGTTCGTCATCTGAACACGGTCACTATGATTATGGAAGATGTTAAAGTGCAATCCTGCCACTAACGCATCACGGATTGTATTTTGTTGATATAAGAATCCTGGATTTGTTCCTGGCTCTACATCAAACCATGTTCCCCATTCATCTATTATCATGCCGATACGTTTTTGAGGATCATATTTATCCATGATAGTGCTGTGTTTTGTGATTAACTCATCCATATGAAGTGCTTTTTTCATGGTAATAAACCATTCATCTTCCGGAAAATTAATAGCAGATCCTTTACCCAGCCAGAAATCTCCTGGAATGGTGTAATAGTGAAGGCTTAGCCCATCCATTAACCAGTGGGCATTTTTCATTAACACTTCTGTCCAATTATAATCATCGACATTGGCTCCGCCGGCAATTTTATAAATTTTATTATCACCATAGTTTCTTACATATGTTTGATAACGACGATATAGGTCGGCATAATATTCAGGTCGCATGTTACCACCGCAGCCCCAGTTTTCGTTACCTACGCCGAAATATTTTAATTCCCATGGCTCATCATGACCATTCTCACGGCGCCAGTTAGCCATTGGTGATTCGCCTTCAAATGTCATGTATTCAACCCATTCGGACATCTCTTGAACAGTACCACTCCCCACATTTCCGCAAATATAAGGCTCACACTCTAGCAATTCACAAAGAAGCATAAATTCGTGGGTTCCAAAGTGGTTGTTTTCTACAACGCCGCCCCAGTGTGTATTAACCATGCGCTTGCGGTTTTCCTTAGGACCAATGCCATCCTTCCAGTGGTATTCATCGGCGAAACATCCGCCCGGCCAGCGGAGGACTGGAACCATAATGTTCTTTAATGCTGCTAACACATCATTACGAATACCCTTTGTATTTGGGATGGAAGAATCTTCACCAACCCAAATGCCTTCATAAATGCATCTTCCAAGGTGTTCTGCAAAATGGCCATAGATATTTTTATTGATTTTTCCTTTTTGAATATCCGTGTTGATAATTACATTATTCGCCAACATTAACGCCTCCATTTTTTAGATTGATAGAATTTAAAAGGAGTCCACAACTCTTGTATTATTGGTTTATTAAAAGAAATTTATAGACGGTCTTTGATTTTGTTTATGATGCTATCAGGGGTAAATCCATATTCTTTAGCAATCCTAGAAATGTATGTGTCAACTTAATAGCAGGGCTATTATTTTACTAATAGCCCTGCTTATTATAGTTAAAAAGATTACTTAATTAGTGCCACTTATTAACGAAAAATAACGTCATTCCAACGGATTTCGTTATTGAATGCATGAGTGTTTGTGTCTTTATTAATAACTAGGTACTCGATTCCAGCTAGTTCAGCAAAATCTCTAAGCTGCTCAGTTGTTACATTATAAGAGAAGCCAGTATGGTGCGCCCCGCCCGCTTGGATCCAGTTTTCAACCGCTTGGCTTAATGATGGCTGAGTCTCCCATAATACCCGTGCAACAGGAAGTTTTGGCATATCTTTTTCCGGCTGTACAGCATCCACTTCATTAACAAGCAGACGGAAACGGTGTCCAAGGTCAACAATGGTTGCATTTAGGGCAGAGCCGCCTCTTCCATCAAACACGATTCGAGCAGGATCTTCCTTACCGCCAATTCCAAGTGGATGAACCTCGATTTTTGGACGTGTTGCTGAAATGGTTGGGCAAACCTCAAGCATATGGGCACCAAGGACCATTTCTTTACCTGGCTCAAAATGATACGTGTAATCTTCCATGAAGGAAGTTCCTTCATTACCCGCAATAATTTTCATCAGCCTAACAAGAGCAGCTGTTTTCCAGTCACCTTCACCAGCAAAACCATAGCCCTGTTCCATTAAACGCTGTACAGCTAAACCAGGTAGCTGACGCATACCATGTAAATCTTCAAAAGTAGTTGTGAATGCAGTATAACCGCCTTCAGTTAAGAATGCTTTCATACCAAGTTCAACTCTAGCTTGATAACGGATGGAATCCCGAACTGGACCATCAGTAAGTCCTTCTTGAGTAATATCGTATTGCTCTTCGTATTCAGCCATTAACTGGTCAATTTCTTGTTCAGTTACATCGTTCATGCGTTGAACGAGGTCACCTACTCCGTAACCGTTTACTGTCCAGCCAAACTTGATTTGCGCTTCTACCTTATCACCATCTGTTACCGCTACTTGGCGCATATTATCACCAAATCTTGCAACCTTAAGGTTTTTGCTTTCCTCAAATGCTACTGCTGTTCTCATCCAGCTACCAACACGTTCTCTTACTTCTGGATTTTCCCAATGACCAACTACAACCTTACGTTTTACATTCATTCGTGCTGCGATGAATCCATGTTCACGGTCACCATGTGCAGCCTGATTCAAGTTCATGAAATCCATATCGATTGAATCCCAAGGAATATCACGATTAAATTGTGTAGCTAAATGCAGATAAGGCTTTTGTAGTGCAGAAAGACCTGCAATCCACATTTTTGATGGTGAGAATGTGTGCATCCAAGTAATGATACCCGCACAATTTTCATCAGCATTTGCTTCTAGAATCAATTTGCGAATTGAATCAGAATCTTTTACTACTGATTTAAAAATCAACTTATAAGTTACTGCAGAATCATCAGCCAACCCGTTTACGATGGTTTTTGAGTTTTCCTCAACTTGACGTAGTACATCTTCTCCGTATAATAATTGACTTCCTGTTACAAACCAGAATTCATAAGCTTTTGTTGTTAACAAGATAATTCCTCCTAAGTAAATGCAAGATATTTTTATAGCAATAATTAATTAGTAATCTATAACCAGTTATCCGTACAAGTTATGTCTGATTAAAGCGGTTGCTTTCCTCTAAGTCTACTTTTGTCCGTAATAGGCATTTGCACCATGCTTGCGAAGATAATGTTTATCAAGCAAGAATTGGTCAATAGGTTTAATTTGTGGGTTTAGGATATAAGTGTTTAACGCCATTTTGGCCACTTCTTCTAAAACTACAGCATTGTGAACGGCTTGGTTTGCGTTTGTCCCCCAGCTAAATGGAGCATGACCTGATAATAAAATTCCAGGCATTGCAACAGGGTCAAGTCCTTCTTTTTCAAATGTTTCTATAATGACATTTCCTGTTTCAAGCTCGTATCCCCGTTCAATTTCCTCTTTAGTCAGGGTGCGTGTACATGGAACTTCTCCGTAAAAATAATCCGCATGTGTTGTTCCAAGTGCTGGAATTGGACGTCCTGCTTGAGCCCAGCTTGTAGCCCCTGGAGAATGTGTATGAACAATTCCGCCGATTAGCGGGAGTGCCCGATATAAAGCAAGATGTGTTGGTGTATCTGAAGAAGGTCTTAATGACCCTTCAACAATATTTCCATCTAAATCTAAGACAACAAGATCATCAATTTGTAACTCATCATACGGAACACCACTTGGTTTGATAACCACAAGACCTGTTTCACGGTCAATCCCGCTCACATTTCCCCAAGTAAAAGTAACCAAACCATGTTCTGGAAGTTGTAAATTAGCTTCCAATACTTCTCTTTTCAATCTTTCTAACATACTGTTTCTTCCTCCTTCTTCTCTAAGGAGCTTTCCTTTTTAATCTTTTTCAACGTTTTCATGACATTGTTTTCGCCACGGCCAAAGTAGTCGTAAAGGCGTGCATATTCATTGAAAAGTTGATCGTAAGCCCCTGCATAATCTTTAATTGGCTGATAGATATAATCTTTTACTCTTCCCATATCTTTGGCTGCATCTATAATATGATCGTAACCGCCGCGCTCTTTTCCAGCTGCAACTGCTCCGAACATCGCAGAACCAAGGGCTGGAGTCTGTGAAGAAGCTGAGATTTTAATATCCATATTTAATACATCCGCATAAATTTGCATCATCATCGCATTTTTCTCAGCAATTCCGCCTGCAGCGTATACCTCATTTACTGGTACACCATTGTTACGGAAGGTCTCAACGATCATCCGGGTACCATAAGCAGTTGCTTCAATTAATGCACGATAGATTTCTTCTGGCTTTGTTAAAAGAGTAGCACCAAGAAGAACACCAGTTAGATCCGCATCTACAAGGGTTGAGCGATTGCCGTTCCACCAATCTAACGCAAGAAGACCGCTTTCACCAACTTGTAATTGGCTTGCCTTATCTGTTAATAGTTGATGAATGTTAACCCCTTTTTCTTTTGCTTCTTCATGATAGCTCGCTGGAACACAATTCTCAGTTAACCATTCGAAGTGGTCACCCACACAAGATTGACCTGCCTCATAACCCATAAACCCAGGGATTACACCATCCTCAACTACACCACACATACCTGGAACAATTTTCTCTTCTTCTCCCAACAAAATGTGACAAGTAGAGGTTCCCATGATCATTAATAATTTACCGGGTTCCGTGATCCCAACGGCAGGAACAGCTACGTGTGCGTCAACATTAGCAACTGCAACGGCTGTACCAGGATTTAAACCGGTTAGCTTTGCAGCCTTTTCAGTGATTTCCCCTGCTTTTGATCCAATTGGAACAATCTTTGTGGAGAGTTTATCTTCCACCACATTTTCCAATCGTGGGTCAAGTGCTTTGAAAAATTCATTGGATGGATAACCATCTTGCTTATGCCAAATCGCTTTATAGCCAGCCGTACAACTATTTCTATTAATCGCTCCAGTTAACTCAGAGATAACCCAATCAGTCGCCTCTAAGATTTGGTTTGCAGCATCGTATATTTCAGGTGCTTCATTTAAGATTTGCCATACTTTTGGGAAAAGCCATTCAGAAGAAATCTTGCCGCCATAACGCTGTAAGAACTGTTCTCCGCGGGCTTCAGCGATTTCATTTAAGCGATTTGCTTCATCTTGTGCCGCGTGATGTTTCCAAAGTTTCACATAACTATGAGGGTGGTTGCTAAACTCCTCTTTGAAGCATAATGGTGTACCATTAGCATCAATTGGCAGGACCGTACAAGCAGTAAAATCAATTCCTAATCCAATAACATCATCTTTAGAAACTTGTGCTTGCTTTAATACTTCTGGAATAGTAATCGCTAAAACTTCAAGATAGTCTGCCGGATGCTGTAATGCCCAGTCATGCTCTAACTTTGTTGTTCCATTCGGTAAGAATTCATCCATTACACCATGGGTATAGGGTTTTACAGCAGTCGCTACTTCTTTGCCTGTTCCTACTTCAACAAGTACAGCTCTTCCTGATTGTGTACCATAGTCGACACCAATCGAATACTTAGCCATCAAAATCACCTGTCCTTTATAAGAATACGTTTACAAAAACTAATTTAAAGGGCTTTCATTTTACGATTTAATTCAATGAAAATATTATTCTTTTTTAAGTATTTATCATACGTACAAGATTGCGACGAATTGATGATAATATTATCATTAATACTTACAAGTTATTCGAATAACTCTAACTTGTACGTATAACCTTAATTAGATTTTACCATCTATCTTATTTTTTTCAATGGTATTTTAAAAATTAATTCAAGTTTTCTGGTCCACTAGTAATACGGACACGATTAAGATCAAATACTTGTACCTTCATGTTATTATCTCGTTCCAATTAGTCATAAACTAAATTACTTTTAAGACATTCCTATTAAACTATTTTTCAATCCGTTTTTTTCCCCAAATTACGGTACCCTCTTGATTCATCCCAGTGAACACCAAACTTCCATTCCAATTCTCCCAATCCCAGCCTGGAATAACCTTTACCGTATATTTCCAAAAATCTTTCGGGGCCACTCCGGGGTCATAGATTGACAGTTCTAAGGTGTTCTTTCCTGTTAACTTCCAACTACTTTTATCATTATGTCCCTTTATTTTTCCATTTGGTAATAGGTGAAGCTCCTCGGAATTTTGCATACCTTCATCAAAACGGTTGAAAATAATTTGCTCCCAGTTTCCAATGATATTGGACTCTGTGATTTTTTGCTCTGTTTCTCCTGCATACCGTTCAGGAGAAACAACAGGCCAGCCATCCTCTGTCCAGAACATTTTTCTTACATGTAAATGGGACCAATACTTATCCTCACCAGCCCTGGCATTGTGAATGAGGTAAAAATCATCGCCATCTTGCAGCAAGCCATTGTGTCCCGTTCCGATCCAGCCAGGATCTTTCCCAAAGGAATAAGCACCAACAAGTTTATTACCAGTATCAAAGGAATCATCACCAATGTCGATCATGTTGTTTTCGTTATAATCTAAAAAGGGTCCTGTTATGCTTTTAGATCGAGCGACTCTTACATTGTACGAATCTTCTAACCAATCATAAGAAACAGTTAAATAATAATAACCAGTATTTTGGTTATAGATGATTTCAGGCCCTTCAATACCAAAATTCATGTCCTTTCTTTGGGCGATCAGCGTACCTTCATCATCAGGATTTGCTAATTTTCCCGTATTCTTATCGACCTTTGTAATGAAAATTCCGCCGAAATAAGAACCATATACCATCCATGGCTGTCCCTGTTCATCAAATGTAAGATCTGGATCGATCGCATTGACGGTATTGGCATCACCTTCTTTTGATTTAAAAACAGCACCCTCGTCCTTCCATAGTCCTTCAATTGTGTCACTTGTCGCAAGTCCAATGTAAGAGTTCCTTTTCCCCACTTCAGAGACAGAATAATATAAATAATATTTATTGTTCATCTCAACCACGGTGGGTGCCCAGAAGGTAGTCCCATGTGTCCACTCCCACGCCTCTTTAGAAACTTGGTCAAAAACACGGCCAACAAATTCCCAATGGATTAAATCCTTGGATTTTCTAATTTGGATTCCGGGAATAGGAGGTGCCCCCACCATATAATCCGTTGAAAACACATAATACCAGTCATCGGTCTTTAAAATGGCCCCATCATGAGTAAAATTAGTTGTCCACTCCTTTTCTTTATACATGACATCACTATTAACATTTTTAATCGGTGATGTTGCAGGCGGAGTTGGCAAATCAATCCCTATTAAATCACCATTCCGTTGTTGTAAGTGTTGATAACTTAAGCTAGCTAGGATCATAACCACCAATAGAAGTGAACCTATCAGTATAAATTTTGTCTTCTTTTTCATTATTTTTTCTCCTAGATTGATTGAACCAAATAAGTAATCTTAAAATTCATTTATACCTATAACAAAAGGCACTTATCAGAAAAATATGATGATAAGTGCCTTTACTCATTCGTTCTATTAAACTATAAAAATGAATTATAAATGCACCAGTAATTGATTTAGTTGTATTATCCTTTTACTCCAGAGATGGCAATTGATTCGATAATTTGCTTTTGGAATACAATAAATACAATTAACATCGGCAATAATGCAATCATCGATGCTGCCATAATAAGAGGATAATCACTCTGAATGGCATATGATGCATTAAAGTTTGCAATAACGAGTTGCAATGTTTGTTTCTCTGGTGAGTTCAAATAAAGAATTGGACCGAGGTAGTCATTCCAAATTCCCATGAACCATAAAATTAACTGGGCAGCAACTGCCGGTTTTATGAGCGGAAAGATAATCTTGTAAAAGATTTGAAAATACGAACATCCATCAATCTTGGCCGCTTCAATAATTGAATTTGGTATACTGCTTAAAAATTGTCGTAAAAAGAAAATCATAAATATGTTACCAAACAGTCCCGGTACGATTAGAGGTAGTAAACTATCAATCCAGCCGATTTTCGAAAACATGATGAATTGCGGAATCATAACAACTGGGTAAGGAATCATAACCGATGCAAACAATAGCATGAAGATTTTATTCTTACCATTAAACTGTAATTTTGCGAAAGCAAAGGCTGCTAAGCTGGATGTAAATGTTCCAATCACAGTAACAGTGATTGCGACAATTAAACTATTTCCAATACCAGATAGCAGTGGGCCCATACTCCAAATTTCGGAGTATTTATTAAATGAAATTTCATTAGGAATCCATACTGGCGGTAAGGCAAATACATCTTCTTTCGTCTTAATAGATGTTGAAAACATCCATAACAATGGTGCTACCATAAAGATTGCACCTAGACTTAGTAAGGCAAATACTACTGTATTAGTAATTCGATTTTTTTTCTTTTCAGACATAGGTTCTGATTTAACCGACTTTTTATTTGCAACTGCAACTTCCATTTTTCAAGCCCCTTTCTATTACTCTGATATTCACCTATATTAATCCAAATCAAATGAATTTTTTTCATTTATCTTAAACTGGATTAGGGTAATAATAAAGATGAAAAGTCCCAGTACCAAGGCCATTGCAGATGCATAACCTAATTGGAAGTTACCAAATGCTTTTTGCCAAATGTAGAATACAACAGATGCTGAGCTATATTCAGGTCCACCAGTAGGTGTCATGACGTTAATCTCAGTAAAGATTTGGGCACCGCCAATAATATTCGTTACAATAATAAAGAAGGTTACTGGTTTCACCATTGGCAGGGTGATATGCCAAAATGCTTGGAATGCGTTCGCGCCATCCAATTTAGCTGCTTCATAAAAGGATTTCGGCACACTTTGAAGTGCTGCTAAATAGAGCAACATCGTATATCCTAGTCCCTTCCAGACAGCCATAATGATCAAGGCAGGTTTGACAGTAGATGTATTTTGGAGCCAGTTAGGACCTTCAATGCCAATAAGGCCTAAAAATTGGTTAACTAATCCATAATCACCATTGTAAGCCCATTGCCATAAAATGGAGATCGCAGCAATCGATGAAATAACCGGAATGTAGTAGATAACTCTAAATGTATTGGTTCCAGGGATTCCTTTATTTAACGCTAATGCTAGTAATAACGCTAGGACAATCCCGATTGGAATTCCAATCATCATAAAAATCGTGTTATACATTGATTTATAAAAATATTCATCTTGGAATAAATTCTTAAAGTTTTCTAGACCAATAAAGTTCATTTGTCCCAGACCGTTCCAGTCGGTAAAGGCTCCATAAAGCGAATAAAGTAAAGGAACCATTGCGAACAAGAGGAATCCTATAACTGGCGCTGCAATAAATAGGTACGCATATCTCTGTTCAGTTCGATAGAGCTTCGATGTCGTTTTCAACTTCCCCCACCCTTTCAATAAGCATTTAAATACTACATTTCCCTTTCTCTAAATTTCTTTTTACAAAAAAGTTAGATAAAAGGAATAAATGGCGCTAGATTCTTTTTAATAAACTAGCACCATTTACACTATGTCTGAGAGTTTTTTTATTTCTTAGTTGATTGTTTTTCTTGTTGGATTGCTGCGTCTAAAAGCTTTTGCATTTTTGGTTTTTCTTTTTTTACAAACTCAGCAGCAGTTTGCTTGCCGTCAAGTACAGGTTGAATATTCTTATAGAATTCATCATACCATTCACCAGTATAGGTAGATTCTGCAGGCCAGTCTCGGCCATAATCATTGATGATTTCTAAGAATTCTTGTTTATTTGCTGGCTTAATAGAAGAATCATTAGCCCATTCTTCAGCAACTTTTACACTATTTGGAAGCTGCACTTGTGCATCAACTAATGCTTGTTGTCCTTCTTGGTCAGCAGATAGGTACATTGCTAATTCAGCAGCTTCTTTCGGATGCTTTGTAGTAGCGCCTACACCAATTCCAAGTGAACCGATCCATGCAGATGTTTTTCCAGTTGAACCAGCTGGCCATGGTATTAAATCATAGTCAAACTTTAATTGTTCTGCATATGTTGCCATATCCCAAGGACCAACAGGGAAGAAAGCTAATTCACCCTTCATCCATCTTTGATACGTATCAAGAGTTTGTGCTTCAGAAATAGATGGAGTAATTTTGTGTACGTTTTGTTGATCTGCAAACCATTGTAATGCTTCAATGAATTTAGGATCATCTATAGCAACTTTTGTTTTTGTTTCATCCAACCAATCTGCTCCATTACTCCAAACAAATGGTGCTAATGACCATTGAACGTTAAAACCAGTAGCAAATTGATCAGATTTTCCATCGCCATTTGTATCTTGAGTTAATTTTTTCGATACATCAATAAATTCATCCCAAGTATATGGTTTATCTTTGTCAGGTAGTGGAATACCTGCTTTTTCAAACATGTCTTTATTGTAACCTAGTGCAAATCCACTAAGATCTTTTGGTAATCCATAGATAGCACCTTTACCATTTGTTTTACCATCATAACGGTATTTATTAATACCTTTTTCCCAAATATCCTCTAATTTAACATCTTTTGAGCCTTCAACATATTTTGTGATATCTTGTAGAATACCAGAGTTTACATATGCTTTTACTTGAGCTGGATTATAGAAGAAAACATCTGGAATTTTGTGTCCTGCAATCGCTGCCTTTAATTTCGTATCATATTGGTCAGGAGCAACAGAGACAACATTAACTTTTACATCCTTATGAGATTGTTCGAATTTCTTAACAGTAGCTTTATAAGCGTCCAGCTCTTTAGGCTGACCACGGAACATAAAGGTAAGTTCAGTTTTACCGCCGCTCTTTCCATCGCCTGAGCTTGAGTTTGAACAACCTGCGAGAATTGAACTGATTACCATAATCGCAAGCAACATCATTGTACCTAGCTTTTTAGATGCTTTAAACAAGTAAATCCCTCCAATAAAATTGATATACTAACTTAGAAGAGCAATTAAACAGAAGCATTGTAAGCGCAAACAGTTTACTAAAAAAATTAAAACATAATTGCAGTGATTGGTAAGTAATTCTATTAACCTATTTAGTTTAGATGTACGGATATGTCTGCGATTACATAAAAATCCCTCCTAAAAAAACTCAATTATTTAAATTAACCAAGTCTCGTCTATAATTTCTGGGTCTTTTTTCTCATTTCCAGTGAAAATTTGAAAGCGTATTCTCTATAGTTCAAATAGTAATATACCTGTTCGTACATGTCAATCATTTTAATGTTAAAAAATAAATTTATGTACGGACGTGTCTTAAATCTTATTTTGGTATAGGTACAAGTATAGTTCAAAATTTTGGTACAACTTTTATACAGTCGTTCAAATATCTTCTATAATATTTAGCGTGGCTAATAAAACACCTATATCCAGCTATTTTTCCAGTTGGTTTGTTAAAATTCCTAATTAATTGTCCACAATTTGGATGTGTCGCTAATAATTAATTTAAAATAGAAAAATATTAATAATATCTTATAGTCTTTTTTAACTTTTTTTGTTACCCTAGTCTTATTAAAGTTGTTGTACGTATAAGTTGTTAAAGTTGCATACAAGTTGAAAGTGGTGGTACCAATGGCACAAAAGACCAAATATACGATTGTAAAGGAACAAATAACGGAATGGATCACTAGTGGTAAGGTGAAACCCGGAGAAAAAATCTATTCTGAAAATGAACTGGTTAAAATGTTCGGAGTTAGCAGACATACAGTGCGCCAAGCGGTCGGGGATTTAGTACACGAAGGCTGGCTATATAGAGAGCAAGGGGCAGGAACTTTCTGTTCCAATAAAATGTCGGAACCGTTGGCCGAATCTCAAACTCAAGTACAAACTTTGAACACCACTGGGAAAAACATTGGGGTAATAACAACCTATATTTCAGATTATATTTTTCCTTCTATTATTAAAGGTATAGAATCCTATTTGACTGTACAGGGATATTCGTTAACGTTTGCTTGTACAGATAATGAGGTGGAAAAAGAGAAACAATGTTTACAAACCATGTTAAGCCGGAATATTAATGGGCTGATCGTAGAGCCGACTAGAAGTAGTAATTACAATCCTAACATTAATTACTATCTAGAGCTTGAGCAAAACAATATCCCTTACTTAATGATTAACCAATTCTACTCCCAACTAATGCCGCCGCACATCATTATGAATGATGAACATGGTGGTTATATTGCTACGGAACATTTAATTAATCTTGGCCATGAAAAAATAATCGGTCTTTTTAAAACCGATGACCTCCAAGGAGTAAATCGGATGCAAGGTTTTATCCGAGCTTTTAGGGAATACAATCTCACCTTTTTCCCAGAAATGGTTATTACTTATACAACCGATGACCCGGAATCTCAACTACTTGAACGGTTACAGCAATTTTTCATGACAGAAAAACAACCAACCGCAATTGTCTGTTATAATGATCAAATAGCCTTACAAGTTCTAAATATGTTAAGAAGTCTTGGCTTAAGTGTTCCAGACGACGTTTCCATTGTCGGCTATGATGATTCCTTCTTAGCAGAGGCAACCGATGTGAAACTAACATCTGTTACACACCCTAAAATGCAAATGGGGATTGAAGCGGCCAAATGGATTGTCTCTGCCGTTGAAAGTCGAGGAACCAATCCACCTTCTACTGTTTATGAACCAGAGTTAGTGATTCGAAAATCAACTGCAGCAGTGCACAAATAACTAGGCTAGCCAAGCCTACGTCAAAAATGATTGCGCCTACTTTTTCTTGCTAAAAAGGTGTCCCAAATAAACTTGGGACACCTTTTTTTTACACTATGTGAGTTTCTTAATACAATCTCCAGTAAACTTCCTTAATTAATACAATTTAATCAAAATGGAGCCGTGTGCCGGAAGAGTTTGTTTAATACTTTCGGCAACCACTCCAAGTTCCGCTTGTTTCCAAAGATCTCTTGCCGTTTTTTTCGAAGTGAGACCAAGCTGTTCCAATGAAACATCGACAACGGCTGTTTCTTCAGCGGCATTAAACAAGGCTACGTAAGTATGACCATCGTCACCTTTTGCGGTCCAGACAATTTTGTCATCCTTCCGATAAACCAAGCGATTACTGTGGCTGTATTGGTTTAGTTCCAAAACCTCTTTATTTGTAAGCAAGGAAAGCGTCCAGTCATCGTTATCCCTAAGTTCTCCCCCAAACATAAGCGGGGAGCGGAAGATCGACCATAATGTCATCATTGTTATTTGTTCATCTTTTGTAAATCGAGTCCAGCGGTCCGCCCCTCCGCCGTCAACTGAACGAATTCCAATATGGCCAAGAGGCAGCATATCACAGTCTGGCCAGTGCCCTGGTCCTACATGCCGGCTCCACTTTTCACACCTTTCAAACATGCCATATAACAGGCTCCAATGATCCCAAAAATCATCGGTCATTCTCCACATGTTAGCATTGTCAATTAAGGTTTCAGCAGATTCCAACGGTGCCGGACCAGGTGATAGACTGAGGACCATCTCTCTTCCACTGTTATCGATTGCCTTGCGAATTAACTTTATTTCATCTTGATGGATTTGATAAAGTCGGGAAGCTGCAATATCGTCCACCTTGACAAAATCCACTCCCCACTCGGAATACAATTGAAATAAAGAATTATAATATTCCTGTGCACCTTCTTTAGAAGCATCCACCCCATACATATCCGTATTCCAAGGACAAATGGAATTTGGATGTGCTATATCTCTTGCTCTCACATCAGTACCCAAAATTGGTGTATTTGCATGAACGGCTTGGCGTGGAATTCCCCGCATGATATGTATGCCAAACTTTAATCCAAGGTTATGTACATAATCCGCTAACGGTTTAAAACCCTTGCCCCCTTCTGAAGAAGGAAAACGATTAACTGCCGGTACCAACCTTGAGTATTCATCCATTTCAAGCGGAACAAATGGACGATACACTGATGATGTTGCCCCGGGTTCAGACCATTGAATATCAACCACAACATACTCCCAGCCATATGGTTTAAGATGTTCTGCCATATAATCAGCGTTCCCTACAATTTCCTCTTCCCTTACTGCCGCTCCATAACAATCCCAGCTATTCCAGCCTAATGGAGGTGTTTTTGTAAATGTGTGATGTCTCATTTTTCAATTCCTTTCTATTAAATTATTGCCCTTTAAACTAATAATAAGGAATTGAGACATCTACATCTATAATAAATTTTTGCTCTATATTGTAAAATATTGCTCTTTTGATAATACTTAATCGAATCTAAACTCATTTAAAAAGGCTAGATCTTTTCCTAACCGAAACTCCCCTGGAGAAAAACCTATCCATTCACGAAAGACCTTTATAAAGTAACTGCTATTGGAATAACCAATTTGTTTTGAAGTCTCTTCAATGGTCATATCTGTGTTCCTTAGGAGCTGGACCGCTTTTTCCATTCGGACCTTTGTTAAGTATTCCATTGGTGAAAGTCCAGTTGTTCGTTTGAAAAGACGGGTAAAATGAAATTTGGATAAGCCTACTCTTAGTGCAAGTACATCAAGACTTTGAATAGTACAGTAATCTTCCTCTAAAAAATGGACAGCTTGAATCACCTTTTCAGGCCAGATTTCTTTTTCCTTTTTATAAGCTGCAGTATATCGGTACAGCTCCATTACAAATTGATAAACAATCGTTGAAGCACGAAATCCATCAGTAATCTGCTGTTTGCTTGCAGCATAATAGGCATTTTTCAAGAAGGTAATGGGGGAGCTCAACTCTGAAATTTGAGAAACATTCCCCATTAATTTAATTAGTTCTGTCCATTCTTTTTGAAGATTTGTTGGTCTAAATAAGATAAAATAAAATTCCCAGTTCTCACTGTCTTGAGGCAAATAATAGCGATGATCACTTGGAATTTCTACCATAAATGCACTGCCTTCAGTAAGCTTGTGAACTACACCATCTAGCTCAATATTTCCACTGCCTGAAATGGTATATTGAAACAATAATAATGGACCATCTTTACGTTTTAATCCATCCCATTCATATGAAGTATCTTTTATATGCTGGTGCCCTACGGCAAAAAGCTGGTAGAAGGAACTATTTAAGGTATCTAAAAAGCGGAATCCATAAACTCCAAATTTACTAGACATGAGATTTCCCCTTAAATGATTGATTTTAGTGAGGTATTGTGAAAATGCATTACTCTGGAATTATTATTATTTTAGATTATTTATTGTATTGAAGACTAATGATAAACGCTGTATTTCATCCGCAGGTTTATGATCTGTCCCTGGCTGCCTTTTACGGTGATTATACCAAATGGACTGCCATCCTGCTTCCGATGGAGCAACAACAGCCTTTATTCATTATAGTCCCTAGTAATTCAGGCTCTTCTGGAAATATTTGAATATTATTCAACCTAAATGATTATGTAATGTATCATCTAAGTCAAAAAAAATCGCTTTAATACCCATTTAAATTTCCTCCAATTCGAATTAAGAATAACCTAAACATTAAAAAGGCAAAGCTTAGGTCAGCAAGATTACCAGTTTAATATTCCTTCTTTTTTAGCGGAATCTATGCTATTTTTATTGTACAGAAAAAAATTATGAAATCTTGGTGATATGGATGAAATTTAATAGTAAATTTTATAGATTACTTGAATTTGTTACAGCCTTTTTTCAGTTAAATATCCTATGGCTGTTGTTATGTTTACCGGTTTTAACCATTTTCCCTGCAACTGTTGCCATGTATTGCGTCACACGACAATGGATTTTACATAAGGACTATAGTGTTTTTCGTCCTTTCTTTAAATATTTCAAAGAAAATTTTAAAAAGAGTTTATTGTTAGGCATTTTATGGACTTTTTTTGGTAGTTTGTTTTATATTGATTTTACCTTAATGGATAATCTTGGTGATTTTCAATATATTCTATTACCGATACTGTCTTTATTAGGAATCATAGTTCTTACTACTTCGATCTTTATTTTTCCAACCATCGCTAACTTTGATATGAATTGGTGGGACACAATAAAAAATTCGGTGTTCTTTTCCATTAGATATCTTCCGACTACTCTTGTCGCGGTTATCTATATCGCTTTAATGACTTTTATTCTCTATACTTGGCCAGTAACATCATTATTTATTTTCAGTTTAGGTGCGTATAGTATATACTTTTTATGTAACAGAGTGTTTTCTAAAATTCAACAAGTTAATGCTTCTTAACATCAAAATACTGGTTTATATTTTTTAATGGATTAATTGCATTCCCCCAAAATAACAAGAGGGTCTCAAAAAGTTGTTTATTACAACCTTTGGGACCCTTTCTTTTTTAATGTTAGAACTCTAGCTTTTAAGAATATCCTCAATCCTTGCTAATTCTTGATCAGAAAACTCAAGGTTATTCAATACTGCAACATTTTCCTCAATTTGGCTCACTCTGCTCGCACCAATCAGGACTGTAGTAACCTTTCCACCACGCAAAACCCAGGCCAGCGCCATTTGTGATAGACTTTGACCACGCTCTATTGCAATTTCATTTAATTTTTGAACACGCTCAATAACTTCTGCTTTAACTTGATCTTCACTTAGAAACCCTGTTGATTTTGCTGCACGAGAATCGGCTGGAATCCCAGTTAAATACTTATTGGTTAACAAGCCTTGTGCTAACGGGCTAAACGCAATCGAACCGACTCCACTTTCCTGAAGCACATCCTGTAAGCCGTCCTCTATCCAGCGGTTAAACATGGAATACTTTGGTTGATGGATTAACAAAGGTGTTCCTAACTGATTCAAGATTTTAATCGCTTCAGCTGTTTGTTCTGCACTGTAGTTAGAAATTCCAACATATAACGCTTTACCCTGACGAACAATAGAATCTAATGCTCCCATGGTTTCCTCAATCGGTGTGTTTGGGTCTGGACGGTGCGAATAGAAAATATCAACATAATCAAGTCCCATTCGTTTTAGACTCTGGTCCAGACTTGATACTAAATATTTCCTTGAGCCCCAATCCCCATATGGTCCTGGCCACATCGTGTAGCCTGCTTTTGAAGAAATGATCATTTCTTCACGGTAAGGAGCAAAATCAGTCTTTAATATTCTACCGAACATTTCTTCAGCAGACCCCGGCGGCGGGCCATAATTGTTGGCTAAATCAAAATGGGTAATCCCTAAATCAAACGCTCTTCTCAGCATTGCCCGTCCATTTTCATATGTATCAACACCACCAAAATTGTGCCATAGTCCAAGCGAGACCGCAGGAAGCATTAATCCTGAACGGCCACTGCGATTATATTTCATTGATTCATAACGATTTTCTGCTGCTTGGTAAACCATATTTTTTTCCTCTTTTCTATATTTTTTGATGAGCAGCTAATACCACACAAACTAAGCATATCTTATAAATTAGAATAATGTGCAAATATTTTGAAGTCCCTTATTAAAGATAAAAACAAGGTAACCGAGCTACCTTGTTTTTATCTCTCTCACAGAGTCGCGATAAATGATATTCCTTTTAATAGGAACCCTACTGAATTTTCTTTATTTTTTACCATTTTAATAATAAATCATGCCGAGGTTCTCGCCATTAATTACCATACGAATGTATTAAATGAAGAAGGCTCTAACGTAACTTTATATTTTTCACTTCCTTCTCCAATACAAAGTTCACGTTGATTTTCAAACGGGTTTGAAATAACAACTACTTTAGAACCATCAGGATTTCTAAATGCAACTGCATTTCCAGTCCATGGACCATTTGTTTCAAACCTAACCGCACCAGGTTTAATAAAATGAGAGAAATGCTTCATCACATAAAACTCTGGGTTACAAATGACTTCCTTTGTTTCAGGATCTACGGTAATCATAGAATTTTGTTCCCATCCCCAAGTGCTTCGGCCAAACGGTTCCAAGACCATGTTCCAATAAACATAAGAGTTTGCACCATTCACAAAGTAATGTCGAAACAAATTATAGACGTATTGAGCATATTCCCACGTGTTTTTTCCATCTCCACATTCATTCTCTGTCTGCATGTAACGTAGTTCTGGATAGCTTTGGACTGTTTGCTGAATTGCATACTTTCCTGCCCATTGATAGCCGACACCTTTAATGTATTTATAAGCCTCAGGGTCACTTAGGACCGTATTTGCCAGTTGATCATAATCAGTTGCTGACTTTTGAAATAATTCATTGACAATTCCATTAATGGTTCCTAGCCATATTTCCGTGTCTAGTCCATGTCGTTCAAAAGCTGGACCTAAATAATCAGAAATGAATTCACGAAGCTGCTCGCCGGTCCAAACACATGAAGGGAATTTCTGATCAGCAACCACTTCGTTTTGCACATGGATTTGGTCAATCTTAATACCCTCTTGTTTGTAAGCCTCTACAAACTTTACAAAGTATAAAGCATACGCCTCCAAAACTTCCTTTTCCCAACGCAGTTTTCCATAGTTGTATGCTTTAGGGAACTTCATCCATGTTGGAGGGCTCCACGGAGATGCGAACAATTTTATGTTTGGATTACGTTTCAACGCTTCTTTTATAAATGGAATCAAATACTGTTGATCCCTTTCGATATTAAAATGCTCCATATGATAATCATTATCTACTTCGTTGTGACTATACCATTCTAGTGCGTAGTCACTTGCCCCAATTGGAAGCCTGCAGATTTCGAACTTACATTCACCATTTGGATCAAACAATGCATCATACACTTTATTTCTGTCTTCTTCTGTCAGGTGTTGGAGAGCTGTTAACCCCAGTTCATTAAAGCAGCCGCCAAAACCATCTATAGTCCGTCCAATCTGATCCGTCAAGGTCAAATTGAGTGAACCTGATTCGGTTTGAAAAACCGTCGTCTCTTTCCAACCACCTAGCTTTGTTGTTGAAAACCAATGAATTTGTTTGTTATTCATTTTAGTTGTTTCCTTTCTTCCGCAACTTGGTCTTCCTCGATAATGATAACTCCCCAAGGTTCTAAATCCATTGTTTGACCTATATTCACTGCTCTTTCTGTCAACAGTTCCAAACCTTTGTTTTGGGGATACTTAAAGACTTTCGTTTCATCAGAATAATTAAAGTAATAATGAAGCATCTTGCCATTTTGATTGATTCCAGATTTAATGATTAATGGAAAGGCTAAATCTTGGTCTACTCCCCATAAGCTAGCCTTTTTAACAGCCTGTTCTAGCACCTTTTTCATTATAGCTGCACTTGGTATACAACCAATGTAGGTTGCACTACCCATACCGTATTGATTTTCAGTAATGGCTGCATATTTACCCCATTGTGGGTGGTCATAGTAAGCAAGAACCTCTGCGGTTGTTGGCGTAATTAGCTCCATCCATGTTTCCACAAAATTATTTTCTTCGCCTACCTGAAAAGGATCATTTCTTAGTGAAACATTTTTCGGCTCAACAAACATATTGTAATAAATACCACAAGCTTCATTTATGATGCCTGGTTGATGTGAAGTTCTTACCTTAACATTTTCATCCGTAAAACCACTCTTAAAGGTATAAACAATATGTCCGCCGTTTTTAACAAATTCGTTTAATCGTTCTAATAGATTATTGGATGCAGTATACAATGCGGGTACCACTAACATTGAATAGTCCCCAAGATTTTCACTAGTGGGATTCACAAAATCGCAGCCAATATTCATTTTGTATAACTCATCATACATCAGTCGCACAATGTCATTGTAGTTCTTAGAGCTTGATTGAGTAAATTTAAACCAATTTAAAGCGGTTAACGACTCATTGCTTACTAGAATAGCAACTTTGTTCTTTTTCTTTAGATTAACTAAATGCGCAGAAAGCTTTTCGAAATCTTTACCAATTGTTTTCGCTTCATTGTATACAGGATTGGGTTCGAAATCATGACTTAGTAATCCTTTCCAATAAGTCTCAAAAGAGTTATGGATGGAATGCCAATGCCAATAAGCAACCATATTAGCCCCGGAGGCAAGATGACTAAATGCCTGCAATCTTAGTTGACCAGGGTATGGAGTCCAGTTAGTAAAAGCCTGAGCCTCTGTTTCTATTACTAAATAATTCTTACCCTTAGTGGATCTGGCAACATCTCCTCCAAACGATATTTCAATTCCCGTTAGGTCATCTTGTGAAGGATGATAGATATCCACTCCGGTTACATCGAAGGCTTTTGAAGCTTCAAAGTGATCTACATTCGGTTGGATACCGTAGGAATAACCTCTCCATTCAAAATCAAAGTTTTGTGTGACAAACTGACTGGAAAGCTTATATTCATTAACAATGGATACTTGCCAGCTAAGGAAATCAGTGACTAGCTTTCGTTGAAACTTAGAAAACTCCGATCCAAGGCTGCCATTAATAGTTCCAACAACGGAGGGAAAGTCCTCCCAGCTATTTATCCGGTTGCTCCAATAATCGAGGCCAAATTTCTCATTTAGACTTTCGAGTGTCTTGAATTTTTCCTTCATATATTTGACGAATAATAGTTGGACATTAGACCCTGCAGTATTGTAATGCTTCGTTTCATTATCTGTTTGGTACCCAATGATCGCAGGATGGTCTTTTACATGACCTATCAACTTTCGGATAATTCTTTCTGAATAAAAAAGATAGGCAGGGTTTGTAATATCCATAATCTGGCGTGCACCATATCGTCCTGGTCCATTTTGGGTTACTGCTAACACATCGGGATGTTCTTTGACCATCCAGGTTGGAACAGCATACGTAGGTGTTCCAACAATAACCTTAATTCCAGCTTCATGCATTGCATTAAGCACTCGGTCCACGGAAGTAAAATCGAAAACCCCGTTTTGTGGTTCATGGGTACTCCAGGTCGATTCGGCAATCCGAACTACATTGATTCCAGCATCCTTCATCATCTGAATATCTTTATCTAAGCGATCGTAGGGCATGTATTCATCATAATACGCCACCCCGTATAACAATTGTTGCATTAGGTAAACCCCTTCCAGTTAATCTATTAATCATTTGCTTTATTAATTATTTAATAGCTCCATCTGCAATTCCTTTAAGAATGTATTTTTGGAATATGGCATAAAAGACAATGACAGGAAGGGCCGTAATAATAAGCCCGGATAGAATTTTTGGCCAATCACTGTTATATTGACCGAATAACATGTTTACCGATAACATTAATGTATAATTATTTACATCCGTAAGCATAATCATCGGCAATAGGAAGTCGTTCCATAACCATAGGACATCTAAAATAAGGATGGTTGCAGTAATAGGTTTTAAAAGAGGGAATATGATTTTCGTGAATATCTGGAAGTCATTACACCCGTCAATTCTCGCCGCCTCCTCAAGTTCTTTCGGAATCGTTTTTACAAATCCGTGATATAGAAATATCGCCATGTTAACCCCGAGGCCAATATAAATTAGGCCCAATCCGAATGTTGATCCCTGTACGGACAACCCTTTTGCTACTTTTGTTAGCGTAATCATAATCGAGTGAAACGGAACAAGCATCGATGCTAGGAATAAGGTAAACAAGAAATTGCTTAATTTACCTTTTGTTCTCGCTAATTTATATCCAGCTAATGAACCGCAAATAACAATTCCTGCCAGACCGATAACTGTAACAATAATCGTATTCCAAGCACTATTGAATAAATCTAACTCTTCGAATATCCCTGTATAATTTTCAAAATGAAATTTTGTAGGGAGCTTCATAACAGATGTAAAAATCTCCCCTTGTGATTTAAATGAATTGATGACAGCCATGTATATTGGAAAAAATGAAATCGCCGCAAAAATTGCCAAAACTAAAGTTGTACCAACACCACCTAGTTTTTTTAGCATTACGCTTCCACCTCTTTCTTTTTCAATACTTTCACTTGAATCAGCGTGATGACCAAAACAATCAAGAAAAGAATCATTGCTTTAGCATTCGCATAGCCATATCTAAAATTATTTGAAAAAGCTTCTTCATAAATATTTAGTGCCATAACCTGTGTCGATCTTCCAGGTCCACCTGCAGTGAGTGCATAAACTACATCAAATACTTTAAATGCTCCATTCAATGTTAAGAAAGCGCAAATAGTTATTGCATGCATAATCATTGGAATCGTCACGTGGAAAAGTCTTTGAATAGGATTTGCACCATCAATCATAGCAGCTTCTTTTAGGTGTTGCGGAACTCCTTGAAGTGCAGCCATATAGATAACCATCATATAGCCAATTCCATGCCATAAGGACACGATAAGAATAGAGTAGAAGGAAATCTTCGCATCACCAATCCATGCTTGATCAAGAAAGGATAACATAGCTTTTTTTGATAATTCTGGAAGAACATTGGTGAAAATAAATGAAAACATGAATGCACTAATAATTAAACTCAACATATTAGGCATAAAGAAAATGGTTCGAAAAAAAGCTTTTGTTCTAACTCTAGTTTCAATGAATAGAGCCAGAAGTAATGCAATCACGTTTTGAAAAACAAACATGAACGCCGTATATATTAACGTAAAGAAAAAGGACTGGCGAAAAGCAGGGTCATCTTTAAAAGCTTCTATATAATTGCTTAACCCAACAAAGTTATAAGTTTGGGATAGAGCAGTCCAATCTGTAAAACTATAGAATCCTGCTCCAATCATTGGTATCAATAAGAATACAGCATAAAATATAAATGCTGGAAGAACAAAAAGGATTAAACTAATGGAACCTTTATGTTTTTTCAGATCCAAAGCACTTTTAGACCTAATTTTAGGTTGTGCTTGTTCAATAACCATTTCACCGTTTTGCTTATTTAACTGTGACATTACCTAACACCTCACTGACGTTGTTGTATTGGATAATGATAAAGACAGCTGTAAGCTGCCTTTATCATGCACTGAATATAAAATTTTACTTATTATTTTTGTTGAATTGGTCCCAAGCACGGTCCAAACCTTTGATGACATCCTTATTAGATGCATCCCCTGCAAAATAACTTTGTAATAATTTTTGTGACTCATCTTTTACAGCAATCGGAATCGGAGGATCTTGATAAGCTTTTCCTTGTGAAACAAAATCAGTTGATTCCTTTAACCAAGGAAATGGTTCAAAGGTATGAACGCTAGAGACAGCATTAAATCCGAGGCTTTTATAAAATTCACTAGAATCTTTATCATCCAGAATATAATTGATTAAATCCTTTGCTACTTCTTTATGTTTGCTCATTTTTGATACCGCAAGTGATGTAGATGTAGAAAGGTTTATTCGCGTCGCTGCTGCATCTTCATTGATAGGAAGTGGAGCAACTCCAAATTCAAAGTTCTTGTTTGTTTTTAAGATTGAATCCGCCATCCATGGTCCTTGGATCCACATAGCCGCTTTACCATTAGCAAAGTCAGATGCCCCTTGATCTTGTCCAATCTCAAAGGCACGTTTTGTACCATTAGCGTTAGATAAATCCATAATATTAAACATATCTTTTAACTCTGAGAAAGATCCTTTTCCTTCATTCATGTTCTTAACAAAGTCAGGATTTTCCTTAGCTTGAGCCGCTCCTACTGCTAGCGGTAAAAATAATTGAGGAATATATGAATCTTTATAGGATAACAAAAATGGAGTAACATTTTTTTCTTTTAATGTCTTTACAACTTGTTCCATCTCTGAATACGTTTGTGGCAATTTTAAATTTAGGTCTTTAAAGATTTTCTTGTTGTACAGATATCCCCATTGAAGTGTCTCTAAAGGAACCGCTACAACCTTACCATTACTTGTAATAGATGGTTTGATAGTATCAAACACTTTTTCTGCGAAGGGTTCATTCGATAAATCTTCAAGATACCCAGCTTTATCGTAAATAGGAATATCATTGATTGCATGCAGAGCGAACACGTCAGGGCTATCACCAGATGCCATCCTAGTTTTTAATAGTTGTGCTGCCTGATTAACACTTGGTAATTCCAATTTGATTTCTACATTAATACCTTTTTCCTTTTTCTCTTTAGCTACAAATTGATCAAGATATGTTTCATACTGCTGCTTAAAACGCGGTTGTCCAATAAATACTTTCAGTTCAACATCTTTTTCTGCCTTTGATCCACTATCGTTAGAAGCAGTTTCCTTAGTATTACAACCTGCTAACAAACCGAAAGCTAGAATAAAGATTAGCAATGATGATAACGCTTTCTTCATTTTTCGTGACCCCCCTGAATAATATTTAAAGCATACTTTTATATTAATCGCCCCTCTAGATTTTAAATATTGAAAATATTAACGCTTACATTTGGACTTTTTTAACCTTGTCTCATTTCACCTGGAGAAATTTTGAAATATTTCTTGAAGACTCGATAGAAGTAAGAAATATCTTCATAACCAACCATCTGGGCAATACTCTTGATTTGAAACTCATTACCTTGTAGTAATTTTTTTGCATATTCCATACGACGGCTGACGATAAATTCGGTAATATTGCATCCATGTACATTTTTAAATGTTTTACTCAAGTATTCTTTACTTACAAAAAACTTGTTGGCTAAGACCTCTAAAGATATATCAATATCTACAAAGTTCCGTTCAATATATTCTTTAATTTCTTCCAAGTTTAATCTGCTCTTCCGCTTATTTATATCAATCATATACTCGATATAGCGTTTTCCTAAATCCTGTTGTTTCTTCATAACTCTATCAAGGGAAAGGTCAAATTCACTAATTAGGTCACCATTATTTTCAAAAACCTCGTGAACATTAAAATTATTTTTTATCATTAGTGCTTCTAAAGTAAGAATAAATTCATGCTCAATCTTTGCAATTACATTACTGTCAACCCCAGTCACTTTCTTAAATTCATTAAAATAACGGTGAATGACATTTTCAAATCCCTCAATATTTAATTCGTGCAAAAATGAGGTAATTGTTTTTTTGTATTCCATAATTAAGGCCGAAATATCTTTGCTAGAAAAAGAGATTGGCATATAAAATTGTGACTGTGAATAACTTTTTATTTCGTTGATACACTTTTCTAGGGCTAGATTCAAATCTTGTGCATTGATTGGTTTCAGTAAATATTCATTAACCTTCGAACGGATCGCCTGGCGCATAAAGTTAAAATCGTCATACCCGCTTGCCACAATCAGTTGAACCTGCGGGAAACGGTCTGCCATGATTTGAAGCAACTCCATGCCATCAACTCCAGGCATCTTCATATCCGTGATGACAATATCAGGAGACCTCTGTTCAATTAACATTAATCCCTCTTGTCCATCCCCAGCTTCCCCGATTATTTCAATACCATATTGGTCCCATTTTCCAAATTGCTTAATCGTTTCTCTTGTCCATTTTTCATCGTCAACAATTAATATTTTAATCATGAAATACCCTCCATCGTTATCTTAGCGGGAATCCTAATTACCACCATTGTTCCTTTTCCCACGGTACTTGAAATATCAAGACCGTAATCATTACCGAAATACAACCGTATCCTTGCAGCAACGTTTTTAATACCTATACTTCCTTTTGTATTTAAAGAATAGGGAATTCCTTTCATTTGCTCCATAAGGTCAACTAATTTTTCCTCAGGAATTCCAACACCATTATCCGTAATGGTAATTTCAATATCGTCAAAAACTTTTTGAACATCAATCGATAGTTTCCATAATCCCTTTTTTTGTTCAAATCCATGATTAAAAACATTCTCTACTATTGGCTGAATCGTTAACATTGGAATCGTGTAACCCTCTGTACCTTCTTCAATATATAAATCAGTCTGTACCTTCCCCTCAAAACGCATGTTCTGAATATATAGGTAATTTTTAATATGTTCTATCTCACGGTCAATTAAAACCATGTTTCCTTGCTTTCCTGTTATATAGCGAAACATATCACTCAATGCACTTATAACAGAATAAATCTCCTCGGCTTTATGAGTCACTGCCATTCCGCCTACCAGCTGAAGGGTATTGTATAGAAAGTGAGGATTGATCTGTGCTTGCAATGCCATAAATTGTGCGTTTCGTGTTTCTATCTCACTTTTGTACTCTTTATTAATTAACTCATTAATTCGGTAAACCATCGATGAAAATCGTTTTTCGAGCAATCCAATTTCATCTATACGCTCTGTTTCAATACTAACATTAAGGTTGTTTTCTCCTACTTCATTCATAGCATGTACTAACTGAATGATCGGCTTTGTCGTGCTTAATGATATGAAAATAGATAAAATAATCGTTAGCAGGATCGAAAGAGCACTAATAATTATTCCAACGATAAGTGTTTTCGTAACTCCATTCAAAAGGATACTTTCAGGAACAACTTTTACAATGGCTACTTTATTGTTGAAAGCCCGCTTAAAAAAAACATAACCTTTGTTCATTTTTATATAGGATATATTTTTCTTACTATCATTCATTTGTTTGATGATTTTTTGAAAATCAAAGGAAGTTTTTTTAGCTAGATTAGGATTGTAAAGAATATGCCCCTGACGGTCTATCACAAAAACAGAACTTTCCGGTTCTGATTCTAGCATCTCAACAACACTATCGATTACATTCCAATTCATTTCCAAAGATATTCCACCAACAATTTTTCGATTCTCAAATCTTATGATACTTCTTGTAAGAGAAAAACCTTGATTCGGCAGTTTGCTTTCAAAACTATAATTCGGACGAACCCCTAAATTACTCCAAGCAGTCCCATTTAGTTGATTAATCTTGGATACTTTAAAATCTGCCTCTTTTAAGGAGTAGACTGTCTGGCTTTCTTTGGCATATATCGAAACAGCATTCACATGTTTATTCCCATAGTAAATAGAAAATAACTTATCCTGGATATAAGCCAGCGTACTAAAATTTAAAGGAATATTTTCATCATTAATCTGACTAATACTTGGTATTAATTTTTCATCTATTAAACTTGCAAACAAAATATTGTCACTTTCTGTTAACTTTTCATCCAAATATTTTCCTGCTAAATTAATTCTCGCCTCATTTGAATTTACTACTTCCTTTTCAAAATTACTTTGCGAAACATTTATTGAAAACATGATCAGAATTAGTAATGGTAAAATCATGACAGAAAGCATTAGGAGCATAAGTTTATAGCGGATATTACTTGCTATTTTACGAAAAAGATTTTGATGTATGTACATCCAAAAAGCATTTAGCGCCTTCATAATTTTCAGCATTTATTTTCTTTCCTTTTCAATAAATTTCTAACTTGTTTTATATGACCAACTTAACTTTCTAATAGAGGATTGTCAAAAGTATTTTAAAACCAGGTGTACTATACAACAAAAAAAGACAGAAGGAGCTTTAAACTTAATGCTCCTTCTGTCTTTTTTTAAATTAACGATATAACGTCGTTCCAGGGTACAGTAGATTAAGCTAAAATCTTGTTCTCCTCTTACGCCAATTCAATTTCCGCATATTCACTTGCTAGAGTGATTATCGTTCCTTCTGATGTTTGAGTTACACTACCATTTGAAACAGTTTGTATATTATTGATATTCCGCAGTAAAATATGGTATTGCCCGATTAGTCCGTTTGTTTTCACCGTAATAAGGTTACCATCTTTTACGGCAGTCACTTCACTTACTTTTTCACCCTGAGTATTGTAAATATCTGTGGCAGCAAGCTTCCCATCTTGTAGTTCAAAGAGATGAAGGGTAACATCCTTTGAATAATTGTATGATGCTTTATTTTCAATGGCACCCATTGCTATAATAGAATTTTCCCGAACCATTAACGGCAATGTCATATAACTATGTTCTTCTTGAATCCATTTTCCACCTTCGACTACTTGGTTGGTGATTAAATTTGTCCATTTCCCAACAGGCAAGTAGTATTTTACAGTACTTTGGTCATTAAGAATCGGTGCAACTAGTAAACTGTCACCTAGCATATATTGCTGATCTAAATACTGAGCAGTTGAATCCTCCTGAAACTCCAGAACCATTGGCCTCATCATTGGAACGCCGGTTTGAGAAGACTCACATGCGTTTCTGTACAAATATGGCATTAATTTTAATTTTAATTTTGTAAAATACCTAGAAACTTCGACGGCTTCTTCGCCATAATTCCAAGGCACCTTATACTCTCTACTTCCGTGATAGCGGCTATGTGAAGAAAGTAGACCGAATTGTGTCCATCGCTTATAAAGATCAGGTGTTGCCCCTGCTTCAAAGCCGCTTATATCATGGCTCCAATAAGAGAATCCAGACAAACTGAATGATAGTCCACCACGTAACGTTTCCGCCATGGAGGAATAATTTGACCAACTATCTCCACCCCAATGGACCGGGAATTTTTGCCCGCCAACAGTTGCGGACCGAGCAAAGACAACCGCTTCATTTTTACCAAATCTTCTTTCTAATAATTCATAAACTGTTTGGTTGTAAAGCTGAGTGTAATAATTATGCATCTTTTGTGGATTTGAATGATCATAGTAGACAACATCTGTTGGGATCCGTTCACCAAAATCTGTTTTAAAGCAATCCACACCCATATCCAACAACAATTCAAGTTTTTCTTGAAACCATTTGCATGCTTCGGGATTTGTGAAGTCCACAAGTCCCATGCCTGCTTGCCATTTATCCCACTGCCATACACTTCCGTCTGCACGCTTAACCAAATAGCCCTTTTCCATGCCCTCATCAAATAGTTCTGACTTTTGAGCTATATAAGGATTAATCCAAACACAAATTTTTAATCCTCTTTCTTTTAATCTATTTAGCATCCCTTCAGGGTCTGAGAACATACAATCATCCCATTTAAAATTACTCCATTCAAACTCCTTCATCCAGAAACAGTCAAAATGAAATACCTCTACAGGAATATCCCTCTGTTCCATTCCTTTTACAAAACTCGTTACTGTATCTTCATCATAATTGGTAGTGAAAGATGTACTAAGCCATAATCCGAATGACCATGCAGGTGGCAAACTCGGTTTTCCAGTCAGACTAGTATATCTTTCTAATACTTCTTTTATGGTTGGACCATTGATCACGAAGTATTCAATGGATTCGCCTTCCACACTGAATTGAACCTTCGATACTTTTTCTGAACCAATTTCAAAAGAAACCTTTTCAGGGTGATTAACAAATACACCGTAGCCTTTATTACTTACATAAAACGGAATATTTTTATACGCCTGTTCACTGCCTGTTCCACCATCTTCATTCCATACATCCACTGCTTGCCCGTTTTTAATAAAGGGGGTAAAACGTTCACCTAGTCCGTATATTAATTCTCCTACATCTAAAGTTAATTGTTCCCGCATATATGCTTCTTTGGTATCAGCTACTATATACGCTGTGGATCGATTATCAGATTCCGCAATTTTTTCATTTTTATGAGAGAAGGTTAAATTCCAATTTTCCTTATTAACCTCTGCTTTTAAATCGCCACTCATAAATGTAAGGGAATTTTCTTGGTCCTCAATAGAAGGATTCATATTCTCTTCAAATATTTCAAAATTAGGACCTTTGTTCAATGACCCTTTATGATGAAACACTTTAACTTTAATTACATCTATTATCGGGGAAGATAATTCAATGGTTAACATTCCACCGTCTAACGTATCTCCTCGATGTGAAACTTTGCGGCCAGGAGCATAAAGAATAGCTTTATTTTTCGTTACCTTTGTATCATTGACTTCCATGGGATGAATATATTGATATCCTTCTTTATTCAACCAACACCCATTACTGAATTTCATGTTTTCTCCACCTTTAGTAAAGATTAAAATTTATTTACGAAATTTTTATACAACTACAATCTATCCATCTGGAGATATATCAAAATGTGTTATCCTTTAACAGAACCAGAAGTGACGCCGCCAACGATATGTTTTTGACCTAGTAAAAACACGATTAGAACTGGGACAGATGTGAGTACAATATCCGCACTAACTAAATTCCATCTTGCACTAAATTGACCGAAGAAGTTATAGACTGCTAATGTCATTGGCCATTTATCAATTGAATTTAGCAGGTAAAGCGGCGCGGTAAATTCATTCCAGACACCTAGGAAATTAAGTACAAAGATGGTGACTAAAACAGGCTTTAATAATGGGACAATCACCCTAAAGAACAGTGAAAAACCATTACAACCATCCATAATAGCTGCCTCATCTAATTCTCTTGGAACATTGGAAACAAATGCATACGTGATAAAAAGTGAAATAGGAATTCCCATTGCTGTATAAAGTAAAACCATCCCTGTCTGGGTGTTAATCAAATGCAACGATTTCATAACACTCATTAAAGGTATATAATTCATCGGTAGGGTGATTCCCAAGATTAAAAATAAATATATAAATTTATTTAGCTTAGATTGGTTTCTAGATAAAACAAATGCCGCAAAGGCTACTACAATCACAAGAAGTACAGAGCTTACGACTGCGTATAACAAGCTATTTAGAAAGGAGGTAACTAAATGTCCTTGTTCGATAACGACCCGATAATTTTCGAATAAGAATTTTTTTGGTAAAGACAGATTTAAGACCGTAGATTCTGAATCGGATTTAAAGGAATTAAGAATGACGACTAAAAATGGAATAATCACAATCAAACTTAAAATCCAAGCAATCATATTCAAAATTAACGGTTTAATTAGCCTCATCATGCTCATTAATATTCCCCCTTTCTATTCATAATGCGAATAATAAAGACAGAAGCAATTGCCATGATAACGAACAGAATAGTGGAAAGTGCACTTCCCAGTCCCCAATATCCTTTAGCAAAAGCAGAATAAACAGCTGTATTAATAACATCAGTAGCAGAACCAGGTCCGCCATTAGTAAGAACATAGATGATATCAAAAACCCTTAAACCGTATGTAAGATTAAGTACGGTAGCAATCATTACGGTTGGAAAAAGCATGGGTAAAGTAATCCTAAATAACCGTTGAAAGAATCCTGCCCCATCCATTTCAGAAGCTTCATAAAGTTCTTTGGGAATCGCTAATAAACCTGCGATAAAGAGGACCATGATATAGCCCATGCCTTTCCATGTATCCACACCCATAACTGAGGGCATTGCCCATGTTAAAGAACCGAGCCAACTGTGTGCCATAAAGTCTAATCCTAACGACCTAAGGGTGGTGTTTACAAATCCATTGTTTGGATCAAGTAAGCTTTTGAACACTAAACCAACAATTAGAAAAGATAATACTTGTGGAGAAAAGATAATCATTCGATGAAGATTTGCAGCTTTAACACCACTAACTAGCAAGATGGCAAGAAATAGACCAAGTACAGTCTTAGCAAGAGTCGTAAAGATAGTGAAAATTAACGTGTTCTTAATGAATTCTAAATAAACATGGTCTCCAAATATGATATTTTTATAATTCTCAAGTCCGATGAAATTTTTATTTACATCGTAACTATTCCAATCGGTAAATGAGTAATAAATACCAATTAAAGATGGAACAACGATGAAGATTGTATACAAAACAATAGCACCTGATGAAAAATACCAGGGATAGATTTTATTGGTTTTCATATCTTATTACCTCTCAATCGTTAGTAGTGAGCATCTTTCATTTGGACTCTAACTTCTCCGGTGAAAGAGGTCGAACCACTTGAGGATCAATTAAGAAAAAAGAACCGAAGTCGTTAAGATTGCGGCTTCGGTTCTTTTTTATGCTGAAAATTTATTTTTCCCAGCTAGGATCCTTCTGAACTTTCGCTTGTTCTTCTCTTCTCTTGTCAATGTTCTCAAGTATTTGTTTAGGAGTAAGCGATCCAGCAAACATACCTGTTAAATCTTTACCGATATCCATCCATTGTGGATCGATATATTTAACAGCTGCCTGCATGACAGTTCCTTTTTCATGATTCTTCTCATAATCAATATAATCTTGTGTTAATTTAGAATCGATTTCTGGCCAGCAAATAGTTAAGTTTCCCTCTCCGCCATCAAGTACTCTTTGAAGATTTTCATGCTTCGTCATCCAACGGAAGAATTCTAGTATTTCTTTTTGGTGCTTAGAATGCTTGTTCCCAATCATTGCCGCAGACCCACCTGGGTTCACTCCAATGACCTGGTTATCACCAAATGGCATCGCAAAGAATCCCATTTTGTCTTTCATTTCCGGATGAGCCTTTGAAATGTCATTTTCAGTACCCGGAACCCTTAAAATCATAGCTGCCTTGCCTGTTCCAAACGAATCAAGTCCTGCCTCAACTGTGTTAGAGAGGAAGTCCTTTCCGTAGTAACCAAGGTCTGCAAACTCTTTTACCTGTTTTATAACATTTTCCAGTGGTTTTAAATCTTGGATTTTCATTTCATTATTATTTAACTTTTCATATACTCCTGGTACTAACTTTTCATAATTAGGTCCTGTTTCAAATAATGGAAGAACTTGATACCATCCACTTGCTGGTGCCATGTAGAATGGTGTAATTCCGGCTTTCTTAATTTTTTTACTTATAGCTTTAAATTCCTCATAATTTGTAGGTGGATTTATTCCTAGGTCATTAAATATTTTCTTATTATAGTAGACATACCAGATTTTTGTTGGCGCAAATGAAACACCATAAACCTTGTCCTTATAGCTGACAGAAGGAAGAATTTCTTTAGACATTCTACCTGCAAATTCCTCTTTTGTAAGATCGATTGCATTTTCCTCCGGTCTTATATTGCTATTTAAACTTAATGGGTCAACATCGACGTTAATAATATCTGGAGCTTCACCGGATGCAATTTTTGCTTTTACCAGGTCGCGCCATTGTGCATCAGGGACTACTTGGAAATCAACTTTTATACCAGATTCTTTCTCAAAGTCCTTTGCCATTTCTTGCATAATGCCTGTTCTTGGTATACCAGATTGATGTGTTCCAAAAGTCAAGGTTACCTTTGAGTCTTTGCCTGCATCAGAAGATGATTTATCCGAACTGCATCCAGCAGCAAGGACAATAGAAATAATTAGCAAAAGTGAAAGCGCTGTTAATTTAATTTTCTTCAAATGTTTACCCTCCTAGATTAATAGTTTATTATAAAAATATTGAATAACGCGGTACCGTTTATAAGTTAAAGAATACGCTTACATCCAGGTATCCTCAATAGACAAATTCGGCCACTTATTTGTAATTTTTAGACTAGAAAGAAGGAGACTGATTTGTTTCGCTTTAAGTTTAAAACACTTCAACAAAGCCTTTTTACCTATTATTCAGTGTTTTTTATTGTTTTTATAATCAGCATTGGTCTGCTTCTTTTTGCGTACTTTGCAAATTTTACGAAGAGTAATGTCTCAGAGCAACAAAAACAATTAAGTATTTCTATTGGTAGTTTTTTAGATCAAGAGATAACAAAAATAAACAATTTCTCTATGAATATTGTTTATTCGAACTTAGTGAGGGAACATTTTAATCATGACCTTGAACCAATTACCTATCAAAAAGGGAATCACAATTCTAGCACCCCTGAAATGTATACAAATGTTACTACACTAATTAATGTAATTCTGACAATCATCAGTAGTTCAGATACTGCAAGACAGGCTAATATTTATGACTTTAATGGGAATATGGTTGGAGCTGGAGATTTTAATGGAGAACTCTCTGTTGATTTAAAAAACGAGCCCTGGTATTCACAAACAGTAAAGAAAGATGGCTGGAAATACATCAGTATGCTCGACAATAATGATTTACCAGCAGAACTAAGGAATTCAAATAAGGATAAAAAGTATATCTCACTTACAAGGGTCTATAAGAACAACAACTATATTGGTCAAGGGATTGTCGAAATCCAGCAAGACTGCGACACAATGTTTAAATATTTAAATGAACAAACTAGAGGGAATCACAATCTAAAAATCTATGTCATTGATTCTAAGGGCAACTTTTTTTATCCATATAATAATGATAAAGATAAGAAGGCTGGATCCTACTACAAAAATTTAATAATGCTAAAACATTTGACACCAGAAAAAACACATCAAATCAAGAGTCCGATTAATAACTCAAAACAACTCATGACATACTCCATTTTAGAATCTACTGGCTGGACCATCATTGTAACCCAGAACCAAAAAGAATTATTTTCGTACTTGGATCAGCTGACAAGAGTATTTATTTTAATTACTTTTATTACCCTGTTACTAATCCTAATGATTTCATATTTCGTTTCCAAAAGAGTAACCTTTCCATTACAAAAGCTGCGGCGAGCAATTGGAAGAATGGATCTAGATGATCTTTCAAAAAACGATTTTCCAGTTGTAGATAAGGATAGTACTTCAATTGGTGAAATTGATGCACTCAATATAGCCTTTAATAAAATGAATCAAAAATTGTCGCATTCCTTTAATGAACTGCTCATTGCTAGGTCACAGGAATTGGATGCAAAGTTTCTTGCGCTTCAATCCCAGATGGACCCTCATTTTCTTTATAATAATTTGACCAACATCAGTGTAATGGCTGAGGAGGGGATGAATAAGCAAATCGTTACTTTATGTGAGAACGTATCCTTTATGTTAAGGTATATCTCCACTCAAAATAAAAAAGGTGTTCCACTAGCGTCAGAAATCATTTACACAAAAAGATATTTAGATTGTATGAAAATTCGCTATGAAGAAAATTTGACATTTCGCTTTGATATTCCAAAAGAAATGAACGATATTGTTGTCCCAATGCTAATTATTCAACCTATTATTGAAAACTCGATTAAATATGGTTTAAATAATTCTCCACCATGGAATATTTCTGTTTCTGGTAAAATCGAAAGTAATAAATGGCGGATTACAATAACTGATAATGGCCCTGGGTTTGATCCGATTGTCCTAGAAGAATTTAATCATTTCATAGAGACAGAGATTGATTTACTTCACATCCCCGACTTACAAATCAATGGGATGGGACTTAAAAATATTTATATCAGACTCAAGCTATTGTATCAGAATGCCACTTTCTTTGAATTACAAAACCATGGTGAAAAAGGGGTTTCTGTTACCATTGGAGGATTAGTTTAATTATAGAGGGGAAGTAATAATGCGTGAATCACACCTTTCAAATTAAAACAATTATTGTTGAGGATGAATCCCTTATTAGACGGAATATTTCCAAAAAAATATCCGAGTTAAATCCCAATTTTATTGTAATTGGTGAAGCCATGAACGGTCAGGAAGCCCTTAATATGATTGAGAAAGATATACCCCAACTAGTCATTACAGATATCCAGATGCCCATTATGAATGGTTTAGAATTAGCCAAAAGCATCTATTTTGCCTATCCAAATACAAAAACTGCTATTTTAAGCGGACATCATGAGTTTGAATACGCTCGTCAGGCAATCAATTACAAGGTAGAAGATTACTTGTTAAAGCCAGTTGTAAATGAAGATTTACGTTCATTATTAGCTAAAATCGAACTAAAGTTAAAAGGGGATTTAGACTCTCTTGCAAACATTGCTTTATCAATGTCAGATAAAATATCACCAGAAGAATTAGTTGAATCTGTCAAATTATTTATTAAAGAAAACTATAAAAAAGATTTATCCCTTAAAGAAATAGCTAATGAACTAAACTTCACGGTGGATTATTTAGGGAAGATTTTTAAAAAGTATACAAATGAAAGCCCTATTAAATATTTAACCCGATTAAGAATTAGCGAAGCCAAACACATTCTTTCTTCTGATTTGAATATGGAAATTAAAATGGTCGGAAAGGTAGTTGGCTATCCAGACCAGTATTATTTTAGCCGCGTATTTAAAACGAACACGGGTTACTATCCAAGTGAGTATAGGTCAATCATCCAATCAAGCAATTAAGAATGAATCAGACTCAAAATAATCCCTCACTATAAAAAATAGTGAGGGATTTTGGAGTCAGACCTTTTTTGTTATGTATGTGAGACAATTAATTGGCAATCTCCAGCTATCTCGAATTCCCCAAACCCAACCGGGATGATAAGGTGGGTGCCCTTGTCCAATTGATAGGCTTCCCCTTGATGAACAAGTGTGCCTTCGCCCTTTATCACACTCAAAAGCACGTAATGATTCTGCAAATCAAAGGTTGACTTTCCGTTTACATCCCATTTATATACGGAGAAGAAATCAGATTCAACATAGGAGGTAATTGTTGCATTTTCCTTTTTTTCAATTTTAGGAACAGTAACGTTCCCTTGATGTGGAACTGAAGTAACATCAATCGCTTTCTCCAAATGGAGATCTCGCAAATTGCCTTCTGCATCTCTGCGGTCATAATCATAGACGCGGTAGGTGGTATCCGAGCTTTGTTGTGTTTCTAATACCAGGGTTCCTTCACACAAAGCATGGATGGTCCCACTTGGTACATAGAAAAAATCCCCTGGCTTAATTTTAACCCTGCGAAGTAAATCCTCCCATCGCCCTTCCTTCGTTTGCTGGATCAATTCTTCTTTTGTCTTGGCGTTATGGCCAAAAATCATGTCCGCATCCTCTTTACAATCAATGATATACCAGCATTCTGTTTTCCCAAGTTCACCGTTTTCATGGATTTTTGCATAGGTATCACCTGGATGAACTTGAACGGATAAATCCATGTTCGCATCCAATATTTTTGTTAATAGAGGGAAAACGTCTTCCGTCGGATTTCCAAAAAGTTCAGGTTGTTCTTTCCAAAGTACGTCCAGAGTTTTTCCAGCAAATGGTCCATTTTCAATCATCGATGGACCGTTCGGATGTGCGGAAATCGCCCAGCATTCCCCTGTTTTATCGTTTGGTATCGAGTAACCAAATTCTTTTTGTAAGGCGGTTCCACCCCAAATTCGTTCTTTAAAAACGGGTTTTAAAAATAATGGCTGCAATATAATTCCCTCCGTAGTTCATATGTCTATTGGAATTTTCCCCTTTCAAATTTATCATAATCATTTTTTTATGGAAAGCTATTAATTTACGGCTGTTTCCATTAATTATTTCTAATCACAGCATTCATCCAAGGATTGCATTGTTTGAGTAATCATTGGAAATTTTGATAGAATAAACAGACTACATTTTTTAAGGAGAGATCAAATGACAAACAACCAAAAATATATCGGTTATATTGGAACATACACGAAGGGGGACAGTAAAGGAATCTATTCCTTCACACTTGATACTAACGAGGGAAGAATAGTGGATATTAACGAGGCGGCACAGTTAGAAAATCCTACATACCTAACGATCAGTAAGGACAATCGCTATCTATATTCCGTTGCAAAAAAAGGGGAAGAAGGTGGTGTCGTTGCTTTTTCAATAGAGGGTGATGGCACATTAACGGAGCAAAATCGTCAGATGCTTCCAGGCTCATCGCCATGTCATGTAAGTGTAGACAGCAAAAACCGCTATGCATTCAGTGCAAATTACCATAAAGGATCCGTAGAATCCTACTTAATTAACGAGGAGGATGGCACGGTCCAACCGGCTGCCTCAATCATTAAACATGAAGGTTCAGGCCCAGATCCAAGACAGGAAAAACCACATACTCATTATGCAGGAGTCACACCTGATGAGAACTATCTCGCAGTTGTAGAATTAGGAATTGATGCCCTTATTTCGTATCCGATTAACAGTGATGGCACACTTTCAAAAGCCAGCCTGTTACCTTTAAAAGCTGGGAGCGGACCAAGGCATTTGGTTTTTCATCCTAATGGCCAATATGCATATATCATGACCGAATTTAGTTCGGAGGTCATTGTATTAACCTATCATAAGGAAGATGGCCACTTTACCGAAAAACAATATATATCCACACTTCCAGCTGATTTTACAGATAATAACCAAGGCAGTGCGATTCATATTTCAGCTGATGGACGCTTTGTCTATGCCGGTAATCGCGGGCATAACAGTATAGCCGTTTTCCGTGTGGATATCGAAACGGGCGAGCTTAGCTTTGTTGAACATACATCGACTGAAGGTGATTGGCCAAGGGATTTTGAAATTGATCCTAGCGGGAAGTTTGTGGTTGCTTCGAATCAGGAGTCAGGCAATTTAGTATTGTTCTCAAGGGATGAGTTTTCGGGGAAATTGACGTTGATTGAGTCTGATATTACTGTGCCTTATGCGGTTTGTGTGAAGTTTTTAAATTATTAACCTATACCTAAAACAGCTTAACAAATTGCTCATTAATTTGTTAAGCTGTTTCAAATTTATAGAGCATTTTATTCACTTTAAAATTTTACTTAATAAAAATACGTTCTCTGTATAAGGGTATTTTATTATATTGCTTTTCCATAATATACAGACGAACAATAATAACCTGCTATAATCACCTGAGGTCTTATACTTTGCGCCCGCTGCTGTCCCAAAAATTGAATATTGCGAAAATTGTATAATCAATAACCCTCGTATTAATTATATACTCCACCTCAATAGTCTTTTTATCCAAGGGATAAATTAAATTGGCTCTAAAGGGAACGTTTTAGGAAATCTCTAATTTCATCAATGGAAAGTCCTATCTTTTTAGCTTCATTAATAAGTTCTAACCATTCTGTATCAAAATCTTTTTCATTGGTTAATGCAGACAAAATTCACCCTCCTAAAATGATTACTATTTCAGGTAACTCAGCCATCCTAGTTAAAAACTTTAGACCTGTAGCTTTGCGTCCCAATCTTTCGAAAGGTTTGCCTTTGTCGTTTATAGTATTAAAGTATTAAAGTATTAAAATATTATAGAATAAACTAATAGTACTATAGTCTTACGGGAAACTAAATGCAAATATTTCCAAAAATTTCGACACAATTTCGACAAAAAATATGTAAACCCATTAGTCATAATTTAGAAGTTTTAAAAAACAGTTCTCACAAGTTACCTGACCTAATTCAATAAATTTAATATTTCTAAGGGTCTTCCTTTTAATAATTCGATCCTTATTAAATTCTAGACCGCATGCACAATGATAGGAATCTTTCACAATGTGAATCTGGTTTCTTTCTTTTATTAGTGGATATATCATGATTTCCCTTCTTTTCTAATTATCGGTTCCTAAATAAGAACAACTTATGTTCATTATAAAAGAAAATGTAGAATTTTGTAAATGGAAACGGGTTAATTTTACCCATAGAAATATTATTAACTTATAATACGAAAGTTGTACATTATTGGATTATTTTAGTGTGAATATCTCCTATTTGTTCTTTAAAGGGAACAATGATAAAATTAATAATATAATTCAATTAAGAAATACTAGTTAGTTAGGAGCAAGGATTTTGGATTATCAACCGGTACAAGGTAGTAGAATACGTAAGAGAAAGACAAAGAAACGATTTCTTTTTATAAAAGTCTTAATGATTATTTTATGGGGACTATTTTTGTTGGTAAATACCTGGACTGAGAGTATAGAGCGATTAATATATTTACATTCATTTGGATTAAAGTGGGTATCAAATCCGGACTTTTTGTCTTTTTTTTATTTAAATGATTTAACCTTGATTCATTCTGAATTTATTAAAATTAAGTTAGGCCATTTTATCGGTTTTGCGATAATGGATTTTCTCCTCTTCAATCTATTAAGAAGTCACATATATTCTATCGGAATCTCCATTACTTTTGCGTTTCTAACAGAATTCCTGCAGTTATTTTTCGGGAGAGATGGACGTTTTTATGACTTAGTTATTGATTCATTCGGTATTTTATCAGTATTTTTTATTTTAAAAAGGTTTAATATTAGATGAAACAGGATGGGCCACTTTGCTCATCCTGTTTTATTGTTTTTGATAAGTCTGTGCAAACAAAAAGGAATTCAAGACAATACTAAATGAGATGCTTATCAGAGATAAAGGATGTGACTTTCTTGAATTTTTTTCATAGCCAAGAAACACTTAGTTCAATTGAGTGGATTCTAAGAGCCATCATTGGATTTTTCTTTTTACTCATTGTTGCAAAAATCATGGGTCAACGCGCTATCTCCCAATTAAGATTACTGGATTTCGTTATCGCCATGGTCATAGGAAATATTATTGCTCATCCATTATCAGATGAACATCTTGGGATGAAAGGATCGATGATTACTACCGTTGTATTGGTTGCTTTGTATACAGGGGGTATATTAATCAGCTTAAAATCGGCACTCATCGATAAGTTCCTAGACCCAGCGCCATTTCCCCTTATTAAAGAAGGAGAAATCATTTATAAGGCCTTAAAGAAAGCTAGAATATCCGTTAATCATTTATTAGCTGAATTAAGGAAAGAAAAGGTAGAAGATATTAAAAAGGTTGCGTTAGCATTATGGGAATCTGATGGGAAACTTTCAATTTTCTTAGATCCTCAGTACGAGGCGATTACGCCATCAATCTATCAGATAAAAACTGAGCCTTTCGATCTCCCACAGACGGTAATCAAAGAAGGAAAGATAGATTATCATACACTGAAGCAAATCAACAAGGATAAAGGGTGGCTTATTCACACTCTTAATCAAACGCATCAAACAGAGATACAGAACGTTTTACTAGCCACAATTGACGGAAAAAACAATTTGAAGGTATTCTTTTATAGATAATAGGAGTTTATCTACAATCTTCGGAGGGTTATTGGGGATTAAAAATTCCTAATCTCCTTTAAAGGAACTCTGAATTGAGGTAATACCTGAAACAATTAATGGGACATAAGCCATCTGTTGGTCCAGATGGCTTATTAATGTGGCAATACCGCTTTTAATATACTGGTAAGTCTCTTCTTATACAACAATAGGTACATCTTCTTTCCTTGTGACCGCTCACCTATTTGTGAAGATACTTCATATTTTGAAGGCCATATCCAGTTTCCGATTTCAATCAACGTATGTTTGACTGTATCATAGCTAAAAAATTGATAATCGAGGAAATCCCAGTACTTCCTAAATCCCTTTATAGATTGGTACTCCCAAAGAGTATTATTCGCTTTAAATGGGAACATCTTGACATCGTCTAAGTGTGGAAATTGCTGATAAACGATGGATAAGGTCCTGATCATTCGTTTTAATGTTTGGTGAGATTCCGCAAGCTTTATGAATTGGTCAAAATCAATCTCATTACTGTCCTTGTAAATGACTTGAATAATATCCATAAAATATTTCATCGAATCTAAATTATGCCGCCAGCCATGAAGGCATATCATATAAAAGGTATGAAGATGGGACAGTTCTTTAATATATCCTGATTTGCTCACGGGTATCGACTGTTTCCAAAGGTCATTAATATTAAACCTCGAGGTACTTCTCTTCACCAAATCCCAATGTAATTCCACCACTAACGGAGTGGGCGAGGTAGGTAATCTCTTGCTAAAACTGCAATGGAAATGACCAGGTATTTGCTCCTCTTCAAAAGTAAAACCTAATGATTTTACGGATTCAATGGCGATATTTAGGTCCTGTATTCTGACTAACAAATCAATATCAGATGTAGCCCTTGCCCCCATGTGGCCAAAATATTTCTCAGCAAAATAAACCCCTTTAAGAGCAATAACATCTATCTTTTTCTCCTCAAATCCTCGCAATAATTGATCCGTTTGATTTTTAATAAAAAGGTTTTGATAAAATCCTTTATCATATTCTTCTTTAAGACGAAATTGAAAAAATGCAGGCGTTTGATAGAGCCTCCCCTGCTGCTTTAATAAAAAATAAACTTGAGATGCAATACCGTCATTTTCAATATCCTGAAGCGCTTGATGATAAAACACTGCATCCTGAGGCAGTGATTTCTGATTATCATATAAAAATCTGACGAACTCTATACTCACTAGCCTCATCTCCCATTTTATTAGTTTGAAACTAAAGACAAAGGTGTTTCTTTATTTGAACTATAGGATGTTTCGTTGAGTTTTCGATATAAACCTTTTTGTCCGATTAACTCCTCATGTGTTCCCTGTTGAACAATTTTCCCATCATTCATCACCATGATTACATCAGCGTTTTGGACTGTCGACAAGCGGTGGGCGATAACAATCGTCGTTCTACCTTTCATCAATTCATCCAGTGCTTCTTTGACGTAATATTCGGTTTCACCATCCAAAGCGGAAGTAGCTTCGTCTAATAATAAAATGGGCGAATCTTTTAATATTGCACGGGCAATTGCGACTCTTTGCTTTTGGCCGCCAGATAACTTAACTCCATTTTCGCCAATTTGAGTTTCATATCTGTTAGGAAGTGAGAGAATAAAGTCATGAATCTCAGCATTGATTGCCGCTTCCACCATTTCTTTCTCAGTCACATTGGGGCGGGCAATCAAAAGGTTATCTCGAACGGTTCCAGCAAATAAGAAGGTTTCTTGAGGGACATGGGCAATCGAACTCCTTAATGCTGAAGCGGAAATCTCTGTAATAGGCTTACCAGCAATCTTTATTTCGCCTGATTGCGGCCTATAAAATCCTTGTAAAAGATTAAAAAGTGTACTCTTACCAGCTCCACTAGGGCCAACTAACGCCACCACTTTTCCAGCAGGAATCTCTAAATGAAAATGTTCCAACACATTTTTATTTTCCACATAATTAAAGGTGACGTTATGAAACTGAATCGAATCGACTCGGTTCAAGGTTGACTCAAAAGAAGGCAATTCTTTTAAATCGGCTGGTGTTTCGAGAACCGCTAGCACTCTCTCCAGTGCTGCCACAGACCGTTGAAAGCCGGCCCATAGACTCGCCATTCCTGTGATTGGATAAAATAAGTGACCAACTAAGTTTAGAAACGTTAACAAAGCTCCAACGGTTAACACCCCTTTGGATACAAAAAGGGCTCCAACAGAGAGATTAATCATAAAAGTGATAGAACCTAAGATTTGACCACCCGTATTATACCAGCTTTGAAGTTTTGCATTTTCAAGCTCCAATTGGAATAATTCCTTATTTTGTTTGGCGTACTTAGTATATTGAAGTTTCTCAAGTGTAAAGGAACGAATAACCGTGAAGCCGTGAAACGTCTCATTTAGGAGGCTATTAATATTTCCTACTAATCGGTGTATCAATCTACCATTTTTCCGAAGCAACAAGCCAAATGCAACACCAGATAATGCCGCGATTGGTGCAATGATAAGGCTTACCATACATAGTGTCAGATTAATATTTAACAAATAAAAAAAGACAACAATATAGATAATTGGTAATCTAACTAAACTGATAAGATTACTTCCAATTACCCCATCGACACCATGGATATCATTAGAAAAATGGGACATTAATTCACCAGATCGAATATTGGATGTATCTGCTGCTGGCAGTCTTAATACATGGTGAAAAAAATGATTTTTAATGTCCATTTTCACCCCATTGGTTGCAATCATATTAAAGTATGTATATGAAACACTGGAGACGATACTCAATAATATAAGCAATGCGCCATATGGAATAAATGATAAAATCTGTTGATAGCCACCATGAATAGCTGCATCAGTAATCTGACCATAGTACTTTGCAAAAGCAATCGTTAAGTAAATGTCCAATCCTAATAATAGAAGAATGACAATATAGGCCTTCCAACGTCTCATAATAAAAGGAAATACAAAGGAAAAGGTCCTGCGAAGATCTTTCATGGAAAAATATTGTTTAATTAAAGAATCAATCCGTTCCTTCATCATATGGACACTCCAAATTTTATTAGAATTGTAATTTGAATTTCCTATTTAAAAATTTTCTAAGCATGCCTGATAGTATAGGAAAGGTAAGAATCATTTTTCCCCAACAGCGAGCAAGAAAATGTTGCGGGTTTATAGTCAGTTGTTTTTTTTGCACACTTGCTAGTTTACCAAGGATATACTCTTCTCTTATAAGTTGATCGTACCCAAGGTTTGTATCACCTTTAAATAAGAAAAACAGTTGGTTATCTATTTTTTTTACACTCACAAAGCGATGGGCAATTAATTGACCTGTTTGCGAATAGAACAGAATCACATCGCCCTTCTTTAATTGTGAAGATGGACATGGGATAAACCTACATAGATTACCTTGTTGAATAAAAGGAAACATACTATTCCCATATGCCGGCAGCTCCAACCAGCCGTCCTTTTTGATCGTACGTTTAAGAATTGCAAAGGTATGGTTGTCAATCAACATGTTCAATCAGCCCGTACTGAACGAGATTGGCTAGAAATTCTTCCATGTCCTTTTTTACTTGCTGCACATTTTCAGTTGTTGAAAACTTCTCCAACAAAGATTGAGTTAGGGAATCAACTGTTTGAACCTTATTAAGCAATGACCAGCAATGTCCACCCTCATCATTTAATTTGGTGATTGTATATTGGTCAGTATTCAAGATAATCCATTCTCCATCAAGCTCGGTAGCTTCATAATTTCCTTTTTGAATATATTGAGTCATCATGATATTAACTCCCAAAATGTATTATTTTTTTGAAAATGCAGTTCATAAACAGGTACATTCTTCACCAATTTGGTCATTAACCTCATTATGGTTTTGGTCTCTTCAACACTATGGGGCCAAAAGAAGACTTTATCCATTAAATGAAGTAGTGCATCCGATTTAATAGATCTGGTTCTTTTATTTTGAAGGGCTTGGCAAAGTAATTGAACACTAGCTAATTCTACATTTCCCTCAAAAGAATCTGCTTGGATTTCACTTCGAAATGGTGAATTATATACAATAACTTCATTGGAAGTAATTTTGACAAGTGTTGCCTCATCCGAAAGAAGTGGTCTTGGATACGATAGTTTGGCTGCTGTTGATTTACCTGCCCCCGATTGACCAGCGAAAATATGGGCTTTACCGTGTTCTATTGCACATGAGGAGTGGATCAAGAGACCCCAATTATGATAAACAATGAAGGCACTGTATAAATTTGTTAAGGCGTGTTTTAAGGCAAAATCATTATAAACTGATATAACTGCAGACCTAAAGTCAGTATCAACCTCTATTAGGTAATCAGCTCGGCGGTAAAGGATTTGGTTGTTTTTTTTTGTGATTTCTACGTCATAATCTTGAAAGGAAACACCGTAGCCCTCTTCAATTTTGATGACAAGATCTGGCTGCATATTATCAGCATAAATGTGGGAATGATAATTTTTTTCAAACATTTTCTTTAGATATACAGACTCACAGATTATATGTATGAAATGGTCGCCAATTTTTGTATTTAATGAGATCATATTGGCCTCCTATAGGATAAGTCGATATTGATTAGGAAGGGAAGCCAATGGAGATATTCCCTTTGGTCTTCCGCCTCTGTGAAATTAAGGGTTAACATTTGGATTACACTGACCTACTCCGATATTACCATTTCCGTTTCCATTGCCATTATTATTTCCATTGCCGGCGGTTCCCGCTCCACAAGGTTGTGGATTTGGATTTGTGTCTACTGGGAAGTTGATTCCATCATTGCCTGTTCCATTATGGTCGTGTTTACCCTTACCTGGATTCCAACTCTGGGCTGTTTCAAAACGTATTGGTTGATGGCTTAAGACGATTGGTCTAGAATAAACTGTTTCTTTAATCACTTATATCACCTCCTAATCTATCTAATTACGTTCACTATAATGAACGTTAAACCCAAAAAAGCTTGTCAATTTTCATTTTATAAATAGAAATATCTTTATATAAAATTATAAACCAATAAACGTTCTGTTAAAAGAACAAAAATTCGACAAAAATGTGATGCTCTATTAACTTATTCGTTGATAAAACGTTTATGCGACTACCAAATAAATACCTCTTTGGGTTACAATCCATTATTTAAATACCAGTCAAAATTAATATAATAATTTTATAATTGATTAACAGCATTTATTTTCTCGTACTCTTTCTCAAATCCATTAGGATAATTAACTTGCCATCGCCATGAATCTTTACACATCTCATCAAGACCTTTATTGGCATTCCAATTTAGTTCTTCATTTGCCTTGGAAGCATCGGCAAAACTAATAGAAACATCTCCAGGTCTTCGGTTTACTATTCTATATGGTATTGGACGCCCAATTACTTGTTCAAAGGCATGAATCATATCCAATACGCTGTATCCTGTACCAGTTCCTAGATTATATGCCGTAATTCCTGAATTCTCCATAACCTTTACCAGAGCTTTTAAATGACCATCTGCAAGATCTACCACATGAATATAATCTCTAACTCCAGTACCATCATGTGTTTGATAGTCACCACCAAATACTTTTAGTTCAGGTAATTTCCCAACAGCTACTTGAGTAATATAAGGAACGAGATTGTTAGGAACACCATTAGGATCTTCTCCAATTTGCCCGCTGCAGTGTGCACCAACTGGATTAAAATAACGTAACAGGGCAATACTCCAGTTTTGGTTGGAAGCATATAAATCTTGTAAAATTTCCTCAATCATTAGTTTTGTGCGCCCATAAGGGTTTGTTGCTTGAAGTGGTAAATCCTCACTTAGAGGTACCTGTTCTTGAAGTCCGTATACGGTTGCTGAAGAACTAAATACTAAGTTATAAACCCCATATTTCTCCATAACTCGACATAAATTTAATGTCCCTACTATATTGTTGTTATAATACCGTAATGGCATAGATACTGATTCTCCAACTGCTTTTAATCCAGCAAAATGAATTACTGCCACAATACCATTTTCAAGAAACACAGACTCTATTGCAGAGTAATCAAGTAAATCCACATCATAAATTTTAAAGTCCTTGCCTGTTATTTCTTTAACCCTTTTTAAAGACTCAGGCTTACTATTCAAAAAATTGTCCACCACAACAATTTCATGCCCTGCATTCAATAACTCTATACAGGTATGAGATCCAATGTATCCTGCGCCGCCTGTAACTAATATAGACATATACAAAATCCTCCTTCAATTTTGTTCATTATAAAGAACCTATTAATCAAAAAAAATTCACGTTATTAAAACCACGTAAATTTTAACTCTTCTAACTGAATATTATAATTCAACAAACGTTCCTTTTAAAGAACTTTTATTCGACAAAATCTATTAAACCCCAACATGAAAACAAATACTTTTCGATTCCAGGGAAAGCTTATTTTATTAATCAAATCAGGGCAGAATTATCTAATGGCTTAAAATAAAAAAATAGTAAAGGATGAACCAATTGAAAAAATGTTTTTTTAAGGTCGTAATAACAATTTCTTTGTTACTTTTTTTATTCCCTGTTAATTTTTTTAACTCTTTTGTCCAGGTGCATGCAGAAAAAACAAAGTTAAGTGTTAAATATACTTTAGAGTTAAGCCGTTGGGGGATATATAACGATGCTACACACGCAGTGGAAACAACCAAAGGATTGAATCAAGCTCTCAAATGGGCTTACCAACAAGGCTACTCCACTTTTGTTGTTCCGGATGGAACTTATTTGGTTTCAAAAGATGGACAAATAAATATGGTTAGTAATATGGATTTTCAATTAGGAAAAGGTACTGTTCTGCAAAAAGAAGCGAACAGTAATACAGGTTATATACTTCTTTATATGGGACCCGGTGTTCACAATGTTTCCTTAAAAGGGGGAACATACAAAGGAGATAAAGAAACTCACGATTATAATATGATAAAATCAACGCATGAAGGCGGGTATGGGATTGTTACAAGTGGAGCAAGTGATGTAACTATTGATGGAATTAAATCCATACATTTTACAGGGGATGGCTTAGCTGTAGGTTCAATGGGTAAACTCATCAAAGAATTTTATGCGAAGAGTTTTGTACCTGGATCCGTTAATTCTAAAGGGAAGCTGACTAAAGACTCCACAAAAATGAGAATTGAAAAGATTCCACTAACAGTGTGAAAAACGGTGTTAAAATCCCCAATATAAACGGTTAAAAATTCCCCAAAAATAACGGATAATTGTCTCGATACATCAAATTTTTTTTGAGTGGAGAGACAACATGTTAAAGGATGGGGAATTTTTT